>FAON01000003.1 GCA_001485605.1 Candidatus Kryptobacter tengchongensis | reverse complement strand
AAACAGAAGGGAAGGTAACGATAAATTTTTAAAAATAAATTTTCAACTTTTTCCTCTTCCCTGTTGTCGGCGAAAGCAATTCCTTCCCGAAGGTCCAGGGGACTTTTCAGGGGAGTTTATAGGACCTTCGGGGGTTTGACTTTTTAAAAAAGTTTTTTATTTTAAAGAAAGTTAAAAATTGGCGAAGCGATGAAGATGGGTCCTGAAACCAACTTCATCTTCATCTGGAATAAAAATTGTGTATCACTTATCAATAAAGTTAAAAACAAGCTTCTCATCACCTCTGAAGATGAGTATAAAAAAATTTTAAACAACGAACTTACCAAAAACTCAAAGTTCATCGTTTTAGCAGAACTTACATGGAATGAATATCCCTACTGTCACCTTTATGGACTTGAAATAGTTTGTGAGCTCAGGAGGAAAGGGATCAAGGCGCCAATTGCCATAGCTTCATGCCTGGAAGAAGAACAAATTGAAAAATTCACACAGCTTCTCAAATTTCCCGAAAACCATCCATTTATTAAACTTCCATTTGATTTTACTGATGAAGGACTTCAAAAAGTCTTTTCAAATACAAAAATATGCTGGAATGCAAGACTTTCAGATATCCTCACCTCAGCCTGTAAACCTAAAGGTATAATTATTGAATTATTAACACACGGAGAAGGTTTCTCAGCTATCTATAAAAATAAACCCAATGTTGACTGGAAGAAAGCCGAAGGAGATTTTGAAAGGTTAAAAAATATTATTAACTGGTATCCCACACTAAAAGAACTATTAAAAAACGAGCTCAATGAGATGGAAAATTACTTTAAATGCAGAGATAGAAAAAAAATAAGGGAGATTATAAATGAAATCATCGGAAAGTTATCGGTTAAGTGATTTCCCAGAGGGTCCTAAATGGTCCAAAGGTCCTATGGACTCCTTCAGGAGGGGGTCTAAAGGGAACCCTCAGAGTTCGGGAGCCAATCAACCACCAAGAGTTCTTGTGCTTGAAGATGACCTCAGTGATTTAAAAATGATGACAAAGCCCCTTGAAAATAATAATATACCTTTCATTAGTGCAACGGATGGAGAGAAGGCTAAAAAATTTTTGAAAGAATATAACTCTATTTGCGTTGCTATTTTAGATTTGAGAATTGAAATCAACGGCAAAGTTGTTGGGCCACAAGGATATGATGTGGCCAACTATATAATGAAACTTAAAAGACCAATTAATGTCATAATTTTAACTTCGCTTCCAATGAATAAGCTCGCTGGTTGGGAAGAAAACATTCTTAACAAGATTAAAGTAAGATATGAGATTTACAGCAAACAAGGTTTTAATAAAAATAAGTATATAAAGCTTGTTAAGAATTGTATAAATTCCGCACCTGTGCTCTTTTTTGAAAATTGTAGAAGGGAGCCATTTTCTAATAAGGAAAAACAAAAGGTTTTTTCAGAACTCTGGTTATCTCGGGATTGGAATAAAAAATATAGGGAAATTTTTGAAAGTGCACTGAGTATAGCTAAACTAACTATAAATAGTGCTAATACGCTTGATGAAAATGGCGAATATGCTCATAAGCCTTTAGGAGGTTTTGAAATACCTGGACGAGAAAGGAAAGAGATATCAAAAGAAGAACTCTGGCAAATTCTGGGAGCTAGACTTATTGTTTTTATGGTTCGGCTCTCAGGTGTAAGAGATTGGGAAGATAGATTAAGAGGGAGTAAGACCAAGAGAAGAGGTGGTTCTGATCCACTTGTTCAGCGCCTTCTGGATCTTGGAATTGAAATGGGATTACTAAGAAAATTAGAAGACATTAAAAACCCTCCTAAAGGATTGCTGTTCTGGTTTGAACATGAGATCCTCAAGGGGAGGATAGAAGAATTTCAGGTTTAATTCTTTTCGTATAACCACATCTACCTTTAAGAACAATTTCAATATCATTTATCAAGTTATCCGATGACAGTTTTAATTTAATTCCTCCGGATGTTGATAAATTTTTAATACAGGGGCCTATTTTGATTGTTACACCTTTAACATTAAGAGCTTTCCATCTGAATGTTATCTCTTTTTTATTTTTTATAATTTCATATCTTATATTTGGTTCAATCATATCGTTAAACACCTTGACCCATTCGGAAGGCGGGACTCTTTCGGAAGGCTTTAAAAATCCTTTGTTAAAAGTTATCTTGAACTTTTCCATAGCGCTATCAGATATTAAACTTAGTCGCTTTTCAAAAACTTCCCGAAGATTTGGTAAATCTGTACGCCAATACTTGGAGCTATAATTTGGCCACCCGACATTTTTTATATATTCTACTACATCATCCGAAAACCTTTTAAACATTATAAAAGGGTGTAAACCATCTGTAAGAAGCTTAAAAAACAGGACAGCGATACTCCACCAGTCTATATAAACTGAATAAGTAAAATTTTGTCTTAGAGATAATAAAAACATCTCTGGTGCCTCAAGTCCTTCACACTTTCCATCTGTACAAGTTTTCGCATTTAGTGAATCAATTATTCCGCCGCTTTCAAAATCAATGAAAATAACTTCCTTTGTTTTCAAATCTATTAAGATATTATCCGGCGAAATATCAATATAAACAAAACCAACACGACGAAAAATATCCATAACTTCTGCTATTTGTCTACATACATTTATCCTCTCAAACTGATTAAAATTAACCTGGTCAAGAAATTTATAGTGTCTTTGACTAAAATACTTCATCACAGTTCCATAGACCCTGACATTATCCATAAGCCCGGAAAAGCAAAATAAAGGGAACGCTTTTAATGATGGATGATTTAAAGCTTCGTTATTTTCTCTAAATTTTTCAATTGTTTTCTTAACATAGTTATAATCCGATGGATTAAAAAGTAATTTCACAACATTTTTACCTTCTCTATCAAGATATATTTTTGACTGTCCTCCTGATGAAATTTCCCTGTCAAAAATCTCTATTACACTTACCCTGAGGGGGTTATAACCATACACTTCATCAATAACTATTCTTTTAAAATTTGAAGTTTTCCGGGACAATGACGCCGATTGTTGCATCATCTTCAACTTCATTTTTAAATTTTTCTTTAACATCTTCTAAGGAATTCCTGATAGCTATACCCAATTCCTTGCCATGTTTAACGCTTTCCCATACTCTTGAAAGGAAAAAATCCAAAATTACTGATCTTTCGGTATATATAATCCCTTCCTCATCCTTACCAAACTTTGCATTCTCAGGGGAGTATACTCCATCTGTGCATGCAATTACCATAACTGATTCCCGACTATATAAATGGATAATGTTTGGATTGGTTAACATCCCGGGGTCAAAAGTTGCTGTTAAAACATCACCTTTCACATCGGGGAACATAACATTTATAAATTGCCTGAAGTTGTCAATCAAATATTCGGGTTTTACAACAAATGCGGAACCATTTCCAGCCCAGCTTATTATATATTCATTATGATTTAATCCGGCAACAATTATAAATGTTGTCTTCCATTCTTTACTTGGTGATTCATTGACCAACTCCATAACATCTATGTAAATTTGATTTAAAGCCATGTATATATCATTAACATCTCGGATGAAGGAGACTTTATTTGTAAATTTTTCAGCCAGTAATTTTGCCATTTCACCGCCGTAGTTGCAGCTTCCAACTCCATCACATATTATAAATCCATTGTGAAAAATGCCGTATGCATCTTCCATGCCCTTAACACCAGAGGAAAAAGAAACCACTTCTATGATCATAACAAAATAATTTTTATTTCTTAAAACATCATTTAAATTGAAACACTTTTAATAAGCCAGGAACGTAATTTGTCAACATAATTGCTTTCCTGACTTAAATCAATAAATAAATTTTCATTGCTAACGAGCGATCTCATCAAGTTTTTGGATTGTGCTGAGATGCTTTCATCTTGATGTGGTAAAAGCGCTATTCCCAAACTCACTCCGCTATCTTGAAGTCTTCTGGCTTCATCTTTCAACGCGTTCGGATTAATGTTTTCCTCACCATCGGTGATGACAATAACAACGGGATTGATAAAACGGGTATCTTTATTCTTTTCCAGGTAATCATCAACAATTTTCCTGGCAAGATTTAATCCGCTTGCAATGGATGTAAGATTACCTTTACAATTAACCGTTGGAGCCGAGTCAAGCTCAACTACTGGAATTGGGTCAAGTACTTTTTCAGCGCTTTCATAGAAAATAACTAAAGCGATATCAAAATTATCTTTTTTCCTGGACATCTTCAATCTTTGAATGAAATCTTTCATAACCTCATTTAATGCTTTGATTTTGATCTGACCACCATAGGTTTTTTCTTCCATTGATGGGCTTACATCAACCACAAGGACAACAAGCTGGGGTGTTGTTCTGACCCCATATTTTTCTAATTTAACTAATTCATTCCTCTGCATGGGGGATTTAACCTTTTGTTTTTAATTTTGTTAAGAAGTTATCAAAAATAATTTCTTTTGCATTAGCCATTTTGAAATATTTCTCCCAGAAATTCATGAGCCTGTAAAACTCACCAGCGCTATCAAGGCCAACCGTTACAATATAAACAGTAACACCGTTCAAATTTGGTATACGTCCGGATTTAAATTCTTTTTTAATTACCCTTTCAAAATCCTCTTCTTTCAGATTTATTAAATTATATTCAGAATCCTCTATCATATCGCTAATAATCACTAATATTTTTTCCTTTTCAGAACTCAGGAGGATTCTACTGGCGGCATAGATTGCTCCCATTATCCTTGTGTTCTTTGAAGCCATCCCTTTCAAACTATTATTGAAAACTTTCATAAACCTGTTTAACATATTCGCCTTAATTAAATCAAGACTATCTATATCCAAGGTCAAATTAAGATAAAATTTATTTTTAGCCTTTATCGCTGGAATGCTATCCTCAAATAAAGGTGAAACTTGAAGTTCCGATCTTGAATCCACCAACAGTATAGAAATATAATCACCATAACTAAGTGAAGAAAAAATTTTTTCGATCGGCTTTATGTAATCGTCCCTGGCTTTCAATGTTGAACCGCTTAAGTCAAGCAAAACTACAATAACCCTTTTTGAATCAACACTTATATCTTCAAATATATGGCATGATGTAAAAATAAGCGCTACAATTGCTGAGATTAAAAACCTCATACCGGGAGCTGCTTTTTTTTTATTTAATATGAATAATATGGTATGTTACTCCGCCGTAAGCCAAGCTCCTCCAGAATTTGATCATCGGGCTTAGTAATGATCTCATGTTCAATTATTATTTCGTCTGGTTCAATTTTAAAGCACTCGGGGACATCTTGTTCTGATCTTGCTTGTCTATTAGTGATATTTTCAGTTCTATAATACCAGATCAAAGCTTTCCCAAATTCCTGTTCAGCTTTGACGGAGTTTTTAAGACGGCTAATTTGGTCATATAACGAACTCAATAGGCTCGCATTCTCATAAATTCGGCTTTCCAGCTCGTTTTTTAATTTCTTAGCCTTTCGGTATAGAGACCTGATTTCTATAAATCCCGTTTTTATATCATTATCATTTAAATATTTTTTGAGATAGTAACCAATAGAAAAGGTTAAGAGGTTTAAAGCGCCGAAAAATAAACTTGCCCAAAAGGGACTTATGGAGATGTTAAGTTTAGGTATGGTGATTTTGAAAAAATCCATCCTTAAAAGTGTTGCTCCAACTATAATACAGATGACAAAGATAATGATAAATTTATAAGATTTATCAGAGTTTAAGGGTTTACCCAAAAGCCAACCAGCTGCTGAAATTATAATCCCGAGTGATATTGAAGTTACATACATTAAAACTTCTGGTAAGTTGAAAATGGCATAAATGGGTGCATTTATCAGTGAATCAACTACGACGATTAATAACCAAATAACGATTAAAAAACTTGATTTTATCACTCTAGACTTTAAGATTTCGTATTTTTCGTTTAGATCATGATATTCGTTTAAAATTTTTTCATTCATCAGATTTGATATTACTGCTGAATTTTGATTAAATTTTTTGATTATATCTGAAATTTTTGAATAATAATCCCCGATTATATTTTCAATCCTGGTCTTTATCATTTGAGCAATGTATCTCTCAGCTTCAGTTGGATTAGTTCTATCCTCAGGTGGGTAACCTCTACGGCCGTCCTTTTTGCCAAATTTTTTAGCTATTTTCTCAATTTTTGTGTCCATAGATTGAATTTTGGAATTAGTTTTTTATTAAATATAATATTTCACTAGTTTCCTGAAATTACCTGAGGGTATAGTTATCTAAGCCCCAAAAAATTTAGAGGGTCAACATATTTTCCATCTTTGATTACCTCAAAATGCAAATGTGAACCTGTTGCATTTCCTGTATCTCCAACTTTACCAATAACTTGTCCTTTTCTGACTTTCTGACCATAGTTTACACTTATCTCCGAAAGATGGGCATAGACAGTTACAAGAGAGCCATGATCTATCATGACTTTAAGTCCATAACCTCCATCATGCCAAGCCCATGTCACAACTCCATCAGCAATTGCATATACTAAAGCTCCAGCTGGAGCTTTTATATCTACCCCGAGATGTTTTCTATATCTCCCCCTATCTTCGTTGAAATATGATGTGATATTATTCATATAAATATAATCAAGCGGATATGCTATATTCTCACTTCCTAAACTTATCTCATTCTCAACATTGTTAAAGTTTTCACCACTAATTTTTTTAAGTAAAGCTCTTGCATTTTCTGTATATTCATCTGATTTCTTTTTGTTCACCAGATATTTTTCTAAATAATACTTAGCCTTCTTAAAATCCTTCAAATTGTAAAAACAAAGTCCGATGTTGTAATAAGCGGCGATTTCTTTTGGGTTAAGTTGAATAACTTTATCAAAACACTTTGATGCATTGTGGAAGTCATTAATTTTAAAATAAGCGATTCCCAGATAAAATAGGGCATCCTCAAAATCTGGATAGATCTTAAGAGCTAAAAGATACTCATCAATGGCTTTACGGATCAGCGTGGGCGAATTTCTTTCTTCTTCCGAGATTTTCATATAACAATTAGCAAGGTAAAAGTGCGCCCGGTAATTTTGCGGGTTATCTTCTATTGCCCTTTTGAAGCTTCCAGCTGCTGTATAATATAAACCCCGGTTGTAATAGTATAACCCATCATCTAAATAATCCTGAGCTAAAGCAAAAAACTCGGGGAAAATTGATAAAATTAGCAAAAGCGGTAATTTGTAATCCAATAACCGCATTTATTTTGATATATTTTTTTAAGCCTAAAATGTTCCGGTTATATTTTTTAATTAATATATTCAAAGAGAAGGTACCTGGTGTTACCTGTTCTGAAGGTCTCAGGGCTCTTCGGGAGGTATCACTTAATTTTAAAAGCGAGTCCGATGCCAAATTTGAATGAGTATTCAGCCATTGTCAGCCTGTTAAAGGCTGGAATGAGATCTGGTGCTTCAAGCTTTGTTAACTCTTTAAATGGCCAAAGGTTGAAGTCGCCTTCAATTCGGAATAAAATAACATCGCCCCAGATCATCATTATACCTCCTCCGACGGAGTAAAAAACTATTGAATTGAAATTTTTAAAGCTGGCCCACTTTTCAGCTCCTGAACAATCCACAGCTTTCTGCTTTAAATCAAACCAAACTTTTAATTTCCCGGTACCGTAGATACCAATTCGCCTTGTTCCGAAACCTATTGAAAGCGAGGCGAAGAAGTTCGCGGATGTTGAAAAATCAGATTTAACATTTTTACCGTTCCCACCTAATGTAAACATCAACAAGATCGGTTTGCCTAATGAGATAAAACTTAACTCATAATTAAACATCTTTAATGATTCCATTTCTGGAAGATCTTTAAACTTTTCTTTGAAGTGAGGGTTTATATAAGCATAGTATGAATAAAACTCCCAGCTTACTTCAAAGCTCCAGCGGTTTTCCTGTGGAAAGGCGATTTCAGTTAAGAGGATGAATGTTAAGAGTAGTTTTTTCATATTTCATTGAGGTTTTAAATTTTGTAAAAAGAAGAAAAATCTAAACAATGAAGGGGAAAATTCAAGGAACTCAAACATCGGCGTTGTATTTTTGCTTGAAAACTTCAATAATCGGCTTTTTGAATAAAAATTATAACAAGCATCTAAACCGATGTACATACCGGGGAGAACGCTAAGATAAACTCCACCAAAATACTGATAAACGCTCAAATTTCTCGGATATTCAAGGGTTGATTTTTCTGGATAACCTGGAACTTTGATATCATACCAATTTTGAAATCTGATTCCGAAAATAACACCGATTTTTCTAACGCCCATAGTGAAGAAAATTGTAGGAAATGTAAATAATATATTTATTTTAGTTGTATCAGTGTTATATCCAAAGCCAATACCAATTAAAAGATTAACTGAAAAGCTATCTATTTTAGCTAATCTGTCTCCGATGCAAATTAAGCCATCAATAAGCATAAGATTCTTGGTCACAACCGAATCGGTTGAGGTGAATGTTTTGCTAAGTTTTGCCTGATATCTCAGTGAAGAAAAGCCAAGAGATATCAAATTGACCTGGCTGTAAGAAACCAGTTGAGAACAAAACAGCAGTGTGAGGAAACAAAGCAAATTTTTAAATTTTAAATACTTCATCTTTTTAAATTTTCAATTATATCTTTGCTGATATCTTCTGAACCTGGTTGATCTTTTACGGGGATTCTCTTTAAAGCTTCGTCAATAGCTAATTTCAGGGAATTTTCACCCACAAAGTTTTTTGTGTAGACATGGTATTTAAGTTGGCCCATTTCCTTGAAAACCTCACGATATTCTTCAACAGTTGCGAGCGAAATGGTGACTTTCTGCGAGATGAGATTGACGACAAGCTCTGATAAGTTTTTAACTTCATTATCGTTTGAAACCTTCAAAAGTTTAAATCTTGCGTTTATTTCAGATTGAACATAACCGGCGATATTCGCCCCGGCTATTGCCTTGCTTTGGAAGTAAGCTAAATCTGCGTCATTTGAGACAGAATAACCAATTACAAAAAAGCCTTTTTCCTTTGAGTCGTACCAGAAAGATCTTCCTTTTTTAATCCATTCCGGTTTTTTATCAATTGATTTCTCAATCAGAACCGGTCCCTCTGGATAAAGATCTGGAATTGAAAATCTGCTTCCGGAGCAGGAATAGAAAACGAGAGAAATTAAAAGGGCTATGTAAATTTTTGTGTAGGACATGGCACTAAAGATTATTTTATTTTAAATCTGGTTTTATTGTTCCACTATCTATTATATTTAGAAGATGGATACCTGCGGTTATCGGGATTCCAATTTTGCCAAAGTATCTCATCTTTTCCCCGCCGCTTTTCATAAGCCAGTATGTTACTCCAGCCGATATCATAACAGCTGAAAAGAAAATTATACCTCTATCGTACCTATTTTTATAAAAATGTCCCCAGCCGGGAATAAAAGTTGATCTGATCATCGCCCCCAGATCACTGGGTTCAGGTTTACGCAGATGCATTGGTTTGAGTATACCTACAAGAACCCAGACCCTGTAATTCCTGTGCTGATTATCATATTCATAATAGACATCAACAAGCCTTGCGCTGATAGTTTGTTCTTTGCCCTTCATCAAAATATGTACATTTGATTTGTCAGTATATGGGGTTTTATCTACAACAATTTCAACATCTACTTCATACTCTCGCCTGATCTTTAACGCTGCATTTCCCAGAGCTTTGGAGAGAGCACGATTGTAATCACTATCAATTGAGAAGCCACAAACATAAAACTCGCTATACTTACCCTCAGGACATTCAATAACCCAGTCTGGTCCCGAAAGGGATCGCTTCGCCAACTGACACAGAGATAACGAAATAAGGAATAAATTTAATAACATTATTTGAAAAATTTTTTTCATAGCTCTTAAGGTGTTAAATTTTCAAATACTACAATCCATTGTTTTAAGTCCCAATCTTTTGAACAACCAAAACAATAAAGAATATTCAACTTCATCTTAAATTTAATCCCGCTTGAATTCTGATCGGGTTTGAAATAAAACTTTGATTTCAATTTGGTCCCTGGATCCAGAGTTCGCCCAGAGTTCTCATACCAGGGGTCTTTAGATGTAAATTTTTCGCTATCCCCGGTTAAAGACCATCTCCAGGCGTTTTCATCTATTAAGTAGCTCTCCGATGTGGGGACATAAACTCTAACTTTTTTACCTCCTTGTAAATCTGATAAATTCCAGAAGGTGATTTCTGCAGCGATCTCGTTGTTTGAGATCCTCTTAAATGATTCTAAAATGATTTTCAGCGAATCAACCTGAGCTTCATATTTACTTGCAGAAGGGGTCAAGACCTTTACACCAACCCGTTTGTCTCCACCGTTTGATGTAATCTGAATATAACCCCGATAAGTAAATCCGGCATAAAGTAGGTTTCTATTAACCCTTACCTCAATCTGTGCATTGTTTGTGCCCTCCGTTGGGAATAAATTTATCCAGTTATGCGATGCTGTTGCACTCCATGAGAGTATCCCAGAACCTGCATTACTTATGTAAAGAAATAGCAATGTCTTTGTGGAGTCGAAATCCAGGGAATCGGGATAAACACTTAACACCGGGTTTCCCTTTTGCACCCACATAGTAATACTAACTTCATCAGGGCCGGCATTTGAGGTGAAATTTATCTTACCCTGGTAAACTCCATCGTTTAAGTTTGTCCTATTTACCATAACCTTGACAGTGTCGGAATTTGTAAATTCACCGGAAACTCTTGATAAAGTTATCCAGCTTCTATCTGGCACACCCTGCCATTTGATGCTACCGCCTTTGCCGATGTTCATAAGCGTTAACACTTTTTCATTTTCATTCGCTTTGAACTCAAGTGATTTTGGCGAAACTGATAATTGTGGTTGTATTTGATTTGCTACGACCATATTAACTGTTATTTCTTCGTTTCCGCCATTGCTTGTTAACTTTATAACATCACTGTAATTCCCTGGCTGAAGTCCTCCGCGATTTACCTTTGCTATCATTTCAACTGAAGCTCCTGCAGATAAAGATCCGGAGTTTGGAGAAATTTGCAGCCAGCTGGCATTTTTAGTTCCGCTCCAATTTAAAACTCCGGTTCCAATGTTTCGCAAAGTAACTGACTTTTCATTGATATCAGTACCAAAATCAAGATTCTTGCTTGAAACCGAGAGAACTGGCTTGACCGGGCTTAATCCTATGTCAGCTGTTACATCCTGATCAACCACCTTCACTGTTACCTCCGAGCTGACGAAACCATTCTTTTCAGCTTTAATCTTATACATTCCTGGTGAAACATTCTTAATTTTATAATAACCATTGTTATCGGTTGCAACAGTTGAAGTTGGTGGAATCGTTGAGACGGCTGCTCCGGGAATTCCTTCACCAGTTTCAGTATTGAAAACTTTACCTTGGATTGAGATTTCGTCATCAAACAAAACCGGTTTTTGACAGCTAGTGAAAAATGTTAGAAATAATATTATTATTGGTGAAAGCCATTTCCGAAAGTTTACGGGCGATCCTCCGAAAGGAATTCCTGAAATATTGCAGATAAACTTTTTCATTTTTTCTTCAATTTTGTTACTTCTACAATTAAAATAATTTTTGAAAGGTTACGCGATGTTAATTTCTTCTTCATCACATAAATTGTGATTAATGAAGTGGTCTCTACCAGATTTAAATTTAAAAGTCTCAATTCCTGTAATTTCGTTGATATTTAGAATCAACTCACGGGAATCGTCAAAAATGAACTTCACTTTGTCATTTTCATTAAGAATTTTCACGCAATATCCGATGTTTTTTTCCCCATTTTTACAAAAGATCCGAAGCGCCAGAGGATCGTTTGCCAGGTCCGGTGATAGCGAAGTTAAGTGTTTTATTGATTTGAGAACTTTCATCTTTTGTATGTCCTTTTTTGGGTCTGGCATGAGTTTGAAATAACTTTTGTTTTCTGGCTTTTTATAGAATAAATAAAAGAAAAATAGTTACTCAAAGTTACCGAGAGTTTCTTTTCCGGCTCAGGGGCAGGGCTTTAGTGATGATGAGGGGGAGGAAGAGGGATTTCCCTAAGGTCCAAAGGTCCTATGGACTCTCCTAAGGTCCTATGGACTCCTTAGGAGAGCCCTCTGGGCCTTAGGAGACCCTCCAAGGGAGTCCTTTCGGACCTTTGGGGGATCGCTTAGCCGATAGGGCCTTCGGGGCTTTGCAGACCGGGGATTTTTAAGAAGTTTAAGAAGCAGGTCAAATTTAAACTCTAACTTCAAAAGCTTATCAGGAGTAAAATTATTCTCATCAAAATATTCTTCTATAGTTTTTTTAATTGAATCACTCAAATTAATAGAAGAAACACTATTAAGTCTTTTTATAACTCTTTGGTTCTTTAATAATTCTAATATCCATTCTTTCTGCATGTTTTTTATTACTTCTTTTCTATTATATCCACTCACTTGTGGTGGATTTATTTCAATGTCATTTAGATTTTTAAACAGTTCATTTAGCAGTTTATTTTTCTTTTCTTCAACTTTTTTAATTTTAATGTTTTTAAGGACTTCTCTGGAGGGTTGCTCCTGGTGTTTGTCATCATCTCCTTTTTTAGACCCCTCAATAGCCTTACAATAAATATTCTTAAAAGATAGAATTTCGGGGGATTCAGTTATATCCCCATTTTCATCACATCTGACAAAAAATGGATATTTCAAGAACTGTTCTAAATTTTCATCTTCCACTCCGATATTCTCTATTTCCACTCCATATTGTTCTCCATAACCCTTATCTTTATAAGCTCCCCTTACCTTGTGTTCATCCTGAATTCCAGCTTCTCTCGCTTTTTCTATATCTTTACTATAAGTTTCAATAATTTTATTAGCGATATTCTCTAAATTTGATTCTATCCCCAAAAGTCTTTCAATTTCTTCCGTTATCTTCTTTACCTTGTTCTCACTTATATAAACAAATGGGTTAATTTTAACTTCTTCATTACCTATTCTTATCTGTTCTGTTGTTTTTTCAATAATTATTTTCCAGACTTGCTCACTTTCTTTCACCTTCAATCAAATAAGAATTTTTTTAATTGACTTTCCTTCAGTATACTAAAGCGGTTTTTATATTTTTCATTTAAAATTTTTTTAAGTATTTTAATATATTCTGGATCTTGACTTTCAAGATTTTTAATGATCCCTTCTTCATCAGTAATATTATATTCTTTATTTTCTAAAACTTCAAGTGCTGCATTACATAACTTGATTAAAAGATCCAGCGCTTCCTGACTTAACACATCAATATCAATATTCAATTTTTCCTTCAAAAATCTTTTTTCTTCAACCAGAATTCTCGCCTCACTTATATCTTCCTCTGTTAGGGCTAAATCATTATATAATTTCTTCTTATTATACTTTTTACCATTTTTTCTTGTTAAAAGACGTTCAATCATGGTTCCCCTATACTTTTCATTATCAATTTGCCATGATATTTTTTCAATAACTTCAGCAGTTACTAAAACACGTCTTGCGAGAAGCTTCTTGCGAAAAATCTCCATGTTTTCCATATCATTATTATCAAGTTTCGCCTGGACACCTTTAAAAATGTCAGAAATTTTTTCTCCTTCCATATTCTTAATATTATTAATGACAGAGAAAGCCCTATAGGAGATCTCTTCTTCCCACTCATTATAATTTTCATGATTTCGGTATATTTTGTACCATTTTTTCAGGTTTTTCCAATTCTTTGCCCGGGGTATGTTAATGATTGACTCATATACAGAATCTCCTTTCTCTATTATTTCATTTGCGATATATCTAAGCCCATCTTCTGTATCTAAGAAAGACTTTGGAAATGTGTGAACTTTAAATCCATATTTGTTTTGCATTTCAATCAAAACTTCCGGGCTTATAGCTGAAAGCCCGAAGAAGGAGACCAGATTTGTGGAGTTATGCATTATCTCGTATATTATATCATACCCTTGTTTATCCAGCCATTTTCCATCGCTTCCTTTCAGGCGATAATCAACCAAAACCACTGTTATTTCATTTATTCTGTCATTTTGAATTATATTGAGGGCATAATCACCGTTCTTTGCTTTTTCAACATTTATTTTAAACTTCTTAAAGGCTTCATCTAATTTATTTAACACTGATTCATCATCATCAACAATTAAAAGCTTCCACTTCCCCCTGGGTTCTCTAACAGAAATATGTCCATCTTCGCCAATCTTTTTGGTTAATTCTTTTTCCAGAATATTTAAATCATCATATTTAATTGAACTTTCGCTCTCAATTTTTTCCAATATTTCCGATTTTGAACCTAGGACAACATCTTTTAACTCATTGTAAACATCCAGACCTTTAAGTTCCCCTGATAAAGATTTATTTTTTAAATCATGTATTTTATCTTTTAAAGTTGCATCAGAAACCGCAAGATGGTTTTTAACATCAACAAGTTTCACATCCGTTAACTCTTTAAGTTTTTTGCATTTTTCTTCAAATTCCTGATATGTGAACGGGAACTTTATAAAATCATGTGAAGTGGGTTCCAGCAGAAGGGGGATATCTGTCTTTATCTCATCCAGTTCAGAAAAAGATGTAAAAATTATCGGTGCCTTTATCCCATTTTTTCTAAATTTTTCTGCGATATCAATTCCGTAAAGATCAATGTAGTTTTTTCTTCCTTCTTTACTAACGATAAACTCAAGCTGTATTATGAAAACCTTCGCACCCTTAACCTCATTTATATCAATCTTTGCTTCTTCGTTTATAATTTTATAATCTGTTTTATTCAGAAAAATTTTTGCTATTTCCCCGTTTAACTCCTGATTGCAAATTATAACCATCATATTGAACTGGCTTCTTTTTATTCCTGATTTAAATTTTTCACTTTGTTTTTCCACACAGCTCGTTATGGTGATTTCTTAACTTCCGCTCAAGCTCAAACAAATCATAAACTTCTCCCAAAATTTTCAAGTATTGTTGATCTCTTCCATTACTTTTATAATATTCTGTAAGTTCTTTCAGCTTATCATATACCTGTCCGGAATTATGATGTTCTTCAATGAAAACTAAATTCACCCCTTCTTCCGCAAATTCCTTAAAAAATTCTCTCTGATTTTCTTTGTCCGAGTCTTCCTGTGATTTATGCAATGAGACATAATAAGTTGATGCTTCAATCTTTTCTAATTCTTCTCTTAATTCATCTTTTTTATATCTCCACTTAAGCTCATTTACAAGCAAAACATCTGGCTGATTTTTATCAGGGAAAAAAATGATAGCTTGATTTTGTCCTCCTCCTGTATTTGTGAAAACGTGATTGTCATTGTAAAACATAGTAATTAAAACAATGAGTTTTCTCTCGTTATTCATTTTACCTCCTGATTTTTCTTACTGTTTGCAGTAATTTATAAACTTTTATTTTGCCTATGGAGAAAAATAAAGCGTAGTGAATTGACTCATACGGGAGATAAAAGCTCCCATCTGGAAGATTTGGCGGCGTCCCTCGATCCGATATAAATATTAATCTTCCTTTACAATTTACCTTTCCTTCAAAACCATCTTTCCATCTCTTTATATCTTCTACATCTGATAATTCAGCTTTTTTTTCCACCAAACCCAGGTGTACAATGAAAACATGGTTTTCCTGAATCTGGTTCTGATTAATGTAATCTTCCAAATCGTCCAGTTCACCCATTATATCCATTCTCATTCTTTTAAGCGCATCTTTCATATTTATTTCTCCTTTTATCCCTGGATAATTGCTTCTTTTAACAATCTCATTAATCCTTTCATCTACTATTACTACAGGAATCACAGCCGATATGAGAAGTGTACTTATTAATATATTCAATGAATTTTGATCGCTTATTTGATTATTTATTATCCCGATTACCTTATCAATAATTCTACCTGTTGATGATGTTGATGGATATGGTTCATAGTAAAAATAATTTTCCTCATTGTAATGGTAAGCGTGACTATCAAAGATAATAAGATTTTTATTATTATTATTATCACATTCCTCTCTCTTCCAGTTTTCCCCATTAAAAGTAAAATCATATTTTTCATTAATATAAATCCTGATACAGTAATCCGAAGGTTTTTCTACCAGCTGATTCATATACTTTTTATAAAGCCATGCATAAAACTCATAAAAATTATTTATATTTTTTATTTTTTTCATATCAGACTCAGAAATTTCCACATAAGGTTGTGGCATTTTATTCTGGACTTTTTCCCCGCAAAGGATCAAAAACTCGCTTTTTGTTCCATACTTGAATATTTCTTTCTTTTTTTCCTGCATAACAAATTCAAGCCCGAAACTTTTTAATTTATTTTTTATCTCTTCTTCTACTTTAATATTGTCTCCCAGGACCATGCTTGCTATCTTTGGTTTTAACAGATAAATTTTGTATGTGAAGCAACCATCATTTTCAGCCTTAAGAATTGGCACTTCTCGTGGCTCATCAATTTCCTCAAGATTAATATCTCTAAGATAAGCAGCGCAAATTTTCATCTCCATTATCCCCCAACCACCTACTCTTGGTTTACCTTTACTTGATACTACTGGTTCTTCTATAAAGTTTTTAATATTTTGAATATTTTCCAACGGAAAATTTCCTCCTTTAAATTTATGCTTAATATTGACTTCAATTAAATCATTATTATAATTATTGAGTTCAATCTCCAGCTTAAAATCTTTTGGATCTTTCTTCGTGTGCTTTTCTATGTTTCTTATGATATTTTCAAGGATGATGAAAAATGCATGCATCCCATACACATCGTTCGGGATATCTATAAGCAAATTATTTTCATTCTGGATACAAACCTCCACACGCCCAATCTTTTCTAAAAGGATATCCTGACGATTTCTGAAAAAAAGTATTTCATCTTCAAGGTTCATGGGAACTCGTATGCTGAACCCCTGTAATGCTATATCCGCGGTTGTGTTGAACCTTTGACGCAGATATTCAAAAAAGTCTGGAAATTTATCCTTTATATATTTTTCAGTAAATTCTGCAAGTGCTCCCTTGTTTGCCAGATAGCTTAAAACCCTTGCTCCAATTCCATGTGCTGAATTTCTTGATAAAACCACGAGACAGGCTGATTTTCTGTTTTTCTTTAAAATTTTATAAGCTGGCTCTATTACGCCCCGTATCTTTTGTTCAATGAACTGAACTATTTTCTCCTTCACCATATCTTTATTTCCATTCAACGCATTTTCATCTGCGATTTTGACAAAGAGATTAATTTTTATCCCCCAGGCTTCTACATTTACATTTATTTCCAGATTTTCCATACCATTAAAATTCCCCTGCCCTGTGTTCTTTGAAATTAAAGTAAATTTTTTTCGCCACAATAATTTATCGTTAACCCACCCATAATTCCTTTCAATTTTTTTAATTTCTTTCCCATTCTCTCTATAACTTAGCTTACATTCAAGCCTTTCGCACCTAATCAGATAATTTATATTCTCGCAAAACGCGTGAACTATATCTTCAAACAACCTGAACTCTTCTACCTGACCCCAGACGCGTTTATCAAACTCAGTTATGAAAATATTTTGAATTGCTGATTTAATTAATGGTAGCGCAGATTCAAGTTTACCCATTTTTTCGGTTATTTTATCTGCATTTTCGTCATCTGAAACCGCTACAAACGCAATACCATAGAATATATTATATATGAAAATTGGAACAGATATAAATTTTTCAAGATTCACCTCAAACAATTTTCTCCGAATTGAAACATATATATCTTCGTATATACTGTAATATTCAGGATTTTGTATTAACATTATATATTTCATTCTGTTTATTAAGTCCCCGTTCTCACTGGAAACTGCATTTTTAGAAAAACAACTGATTTCCGCATCTTTATCATTATTCTTATCCGGGTAATATTTCCATAAAGTTACTTTAGTATATTCATTTATATTTTCAATATTAAATTTGCTTAAATTCTTATCATAAAAAATTGTATGATAAAACCCATTCACATCCCAATCCTCTTTTGAAGGTAGCGCTGAGAATGTCACCTTAAATTTTTCACGCGGGTTATTTGCCTGATAAGCTGAGATGTTTTCTTCTACCCATTCATTCACCCAATTTTTAAATTTTTTTGGCTTATTCTCATATTCCCCCGTTAATTTATTCAAATCCTGATCAGTCAAATTTTTAACATCCTGGCTCAGATATGTATGATAACAGCAATCGCCCGGGTCGAAAATCATTAAGTTAATTTTTATATCTTTTCCACGCTTGATAACTGCCTCTATAGATTCAAATTGCGTGGACATATTTACCCTTCCCTATTTTATTTATGAATTTGAGCAAGCCACCTATAATCAGGATTAAAAATGTGGTCGGGAATAAAAATAGCCAGGGTGCCTGGGCAATGTAATTAAGTGAAGTATTTATCATCTGTCCGAGCGATGGTTCTGGTGATTGTATCCCAAGGCCCAGGAATGACAGGGTTGATTCGGCTACGATCAGGTCAAGTGAAATGGATAAAATGGAGATAAGCACTGGCATTTTAATATTATTAAAAATTGCAGCTGCAACTTTAAGGTAAGGAAATCCAAATGCTTTTAGGGTCAGCGTGTATAATTTTTCTTTCTCTGCTTCTATCAGAAACCGCGTCATTCTGGCAACTGGAACCCATGAGAATAAAGCTATTGCTAAGGATATTGTAAATATAGACCTCGGGAAATATGAAAAGATAGCGACAAAGAGCGGTATTCCGGGCACTGCCCAGATGATGTTGAATATATTTTCGGAGAAATATTTGACAAATCGCGACTTCACCATACCACTTATACCTCCTACCAGAATTCCCAATCCGGATGAAAAAAGAAGGGATATTACACCTATACTTAATGTATTTGATAGACCCACCATAACCCTGCTGAAATAATCACGTCCGAGTTCATCTGTTCCGAATGGATTTTCGAGCGATGGGGCACTGAATCTTTTTTCTGTATCAATCCTCATTGCGTTCTCATAAAACAAATTTCTCCAGGATATCATTAGAGATAGCAGGATGAGCGGTAAAATTAGTTTATAGACTTTCATACAGCACCCTCCTGTCGAGGATCGGGATTAATAATTTTGTAAATATATTTACAGTGTTATAAATTATAGAGACAACTATTACAATTGCAATCACCACGGGTGTATCGTAATTTAACGCTGAGGAGACAGCCAGTGTTCCTATGCCTCCGATGGAGAACATATATTCAACTACATAAATCATAGACAGGTAATAAGCGCTGAGATTGCCGAGCAGGGTGATAACAGGTATTGCGCAATTTTTTAGAGCGAATTTAAATAGTATTTTATTTTCGTCAAATCCGAAACTCCTGTGCGCCAGGATAAAAGTTTGCTTCAGGACGGATGTCATCGTATCCTTTACTGTTTTGAAAATTAAAAAAGATGGGGTGATAGATAAAATAAAAGCGGGCAGGATGTAATTTTCCAGTCCCGGCACGCCGGTCCTGGAGGTCAAAGATATCTTTAGAAGGAAAGATGAGGTAAAAATTATTAAAGAGCTTAAAGCAAAAAGTGGAATAGAGGAAAGCATGATAAAAAACTGCTCAATTTTCATTGATGTGCTTTTTTCCCCGGTATAAGCAACATATATCCCTAATGGAATAAATGGTAAGGAGAAGAGGAAGCTAATTAAGATTAACAGAAATGATTTGCTAAATCGCTTTTCCAGTAATTCGTTTATTCTTTCTCCGCTGATTATAGATATACCAAATTCACCTTTCAAGACATTTATAAAATATCTATACATTTGAAAATATAGCGGTTTATCAAGCCCATATTTTTCCTTCAAAGCCTTTGCATCTTTTTCGTTATACCTTGCCCCTAACCTGATCAAAACTGGATCGCTGGGGAGAATGTTCATGAGCAGGAATGTGAATATCACAACAGTTATAATATTAATCGCAGAAGAAGATATATTTCTAAAAATATATCTTAACATATTATCAAAGCCTGGATTTGGTTGTGGTGTAATACCGTCTTATTTGCATCGGGTTGTTATCGTAATTAGAAATATACGGCTGCAATAATCTGACCCTTTTCGTATGATAGAGAAATATCCATGGAGCATCTTCAACAAGCAGTGAATCCAGTTTTAGCCATAATTTCTTTGCTTTCTCCGGTTTTAACTCACGCACCGCAGCATCAAAAAGGTTATCAACAGATTTGTTGTTATATCGCCCGAAATTGTATCCACCTTTTTCTGGTAATAGGTTTGATTTAAACTGTACCATGAATATCTCCGGATTTGGGTCTGTACCTTCCCACCACATATAATAAAATTTTGATTTGCCGCTAACAACATCTGCTAACAATGTTCCGAAATCTGTTTTCTTCAACTTTATGTTTATTCCCAGCTCTTTCAGAGTTGCTTGAACATACTGAGCCATAAGTTCGGTTGTTTGTTTGTTATCTATGTGCAATTCTAATTCTGGTGCCTTTCCCCCGGCATCATATCCGGCTAATTTAAGTTTTTCCTTTGCTTTTTCCTTATTTAACTCATAAACTGGTTTTCGCTTCACATCGGAATAAACCCCTGGTGGTAAAATACCTATAGCTGGTGTTGCTAAATTATTAAGTATTCTCTCACATATAACCCTTTTATCTATTGCATAATTTAACGCCTGCCGGAAGTTTTTATTACTGAAAATTTTCTCTTTAAAATTAAACGCCAGAAAATGGACATCAAGAGCTATATTTTCAACCACTTTGTACTTTTGGAACTCCTTTTTCAAGCGCCCGTTTTCGAATAATAGATCAACGAAAACTGGTTGAACCTCAACAGCATCCAGATTTCCGCTCAAAAACTCATTTAAAGCGAGTTGTGGATTTCGGACGATTTTAAAAACCAAACCATCCAGGTATGGCAACCTTTTTCCGTCATTATCTTTTTTCCAGAACAGTGGATTTTTCTTCAAGAAAACAGCATTTCCGGGCTCATATCTTTCAAACATATATGCTCCTGTACCAACGGGGTGGCGCGGGAATTCATCTTTATAATAGTCAACAGCTTCTCTTGGGACTATGAAGAAAAACGGCGTTGCCAGCCTTTCTAACAATTTTCCGTAGGGCTGTTTCAACCTTATCACGAGTGTAGTGGAATCAACAGCGAAAATTCCGGATGCTTTCTCTGCCTTTCCTTGGTTAACTTCTTCAGCTCCTTCAACGATATCAGTTAACATAAAAGCTCCAACTCCTCCAGGTTTCAGAGATCTGTTAAGCGAATATTCCACATCATAAGCGGTCAGCTTTTTCGTTCCTGCTGAACCAAAACATGGATCGGGATGAAAATAAACACCATCCCTTATAAAGAATTTCCATTCTTTGAAATCTTTTGTTTCCCATCTTTCAGCAATTGCTGGCTGTATTACTAACGAATCGTCCATCTCAACCAGCGTATTATAAATTGTATACATAATTCCATATGTTTCAGCATCAACCTGATCTCTGGGGTCAAAACTTCTGGGATCTGATAATATCGCCTCATAAATTATATTTTTCTCAACTTTTTTCGTTTTACAGGAACTAAATATAATAAACAAAATCACGGGTAAGATGCCCCAGAATTTAATTAATCTTTGGAAATTCATAGCCTCCTCCTTCAATTAAGTTTAAAAGTTCACCGGAAGTTAAAGAAAAAACATCAAGGTTGGTGGAATAGGGTTCAGCGAAGATTCCTTTGCTTAACTTTTCCGCCCTGCTTATAATGCTTGACATATCATCCTTCAACAGATTACCCAGCGCTAAGTTTTCATAACCTGGTTTCATAAACAAGCATCCGCCTTTGTTGAAGAACAAGCCGTCGGCGGAGATACAGCCGTATCCCGCACAGGGGTCTGGCAGGCTAATTCTTATACACAAGGTCGTTGAGCCGACAAGATTCTTGAACAAAAGCAAATTATTAACCCTATCTATGAACACCTGCATGTCCATCAGCTCCCACATCGCCCTGGATAAACTTTTAACAATATAAGAATCCAAATCCAGCACAACTAACACCGGGGAATTGACTTTCAGCTTATCAAACTTTTCTGGAATTCTATTTATAAACTTAATCAGATCGGCAACTGAAATTCCAAGTTCAGTTCCCTTTATAGCTACAACTGGCGTTATATTAAAATACCTTATTCCATATCTGCTTGAAAAATTGAAAATGTTAATCAAATCATCAATATTGCTGCTGTAGAGGGTTGATGAGATAAAAATTTTATCTGCAATTCCCTTATGTAATCCATATTCCAGATTCCTTATCACTTTTGAAAATGTCCCATAACCTCTCAACTCATCATGGACTCTGGCATTTGACCCATCTATTGAGAAATCAATGTAATCAAGCTTTATGTCTCTTAGCCTGTCAAAAAACTTATCAATCAAGACCCCATTTGTCACAGCTCCAATGACTATTTCTTTATTTCTATTTCTCCTTTCAACAAGGAACTTCATTAACTCCATTGTTCTTTCACCTATCAACTCACCTGGGATGAAGACTTCCTTTCCAACGAAAGCAAAAAGCGACACGCCAGAATCTATAGCTTTATCCAGTGCGAGCTTAACCCTGTCCAGGGAAATCGGGTTAAAATTAATTCTGTTAGGTATCTGATAATAACAATGTTTACAATTCAAATTACAAAAATCATTAATGTAAATTCCAAGGACCTTCAACCTGTAAAGTTCATATTTAATAAAATTTTTCCTCAAATCTTTGATAAATTCATAAAGCCTCAAATTAGTCGCAATTAAGGGCGATATGAAACCGGATTTTGAACCAGCTGGAACGCTCATACACTATCTTCATTATTTATTTTATTTATTTTGTTCGCAAATAAGATTTTTGGAACAGGTATGGAGTTAATCAGCTTCTCTGTATAGCTGTGCTGTGGTTCCAGAAAGATCTTTTCAGGAACATCACATTCAATGATTTCACCTTTGTACATTACTGCAATTCTTGAGGCAATGGAGGAAACTATTGCTAAATCATGTGAAATAAGCAAGATTGCGGTGTTAAATTTTTCCCTGATATCTTTAAGCAAAGAAAGTATTTCAGATTGAACTGTCACATCAAGTCCTGAGGTTGGTTCATCAGCGATCAACAGTTTTGGTTTACAGGCTAAAACCATTCCTAAAAAAATTCTTTGAGCCTCGCCAACTGAGAACTGATGAGGATAATCATCTATCCTACTGAAAAGATGCTCAGCCTGAACCAAACCAAGTAAATTTTTCATCATTTCAATTATTGAATCCTTTGTAAGTCCAGGGTTGTGAAGTTTAATTACCTCTTCAAACTGTTTTTTAATTGTGAAGGCGGGATTAAGAGCCATTTGTGGATTTTGAAATACCATTGCTATTTCCGCTCCCCGTAATTTTCGCATTTCTTTTTCATCCAGTTTTAATAAATCTCGGTCTTTCCATAAAATTTCACCCTCAATTATACTGTTATCGCCGACCAATCTTAAGATTGCCCTTGCGGTTATTGACTTACCGGCGCCGGACTCTCCAACGAGGGCAAAAACCTCGCCTTCATCTATTTTAAAACTTACGCCTTTAACTGCATTATATATCCCGCGCGCAGTTTTAAATGAAACCTTCAAATTTTTAACATCTAACAGAGCCATTTTATTTCTCAAAAGTTTTTAATAAAATATATAAACTTTGCTTGCTTTTCCCAAAGGTCTTAAGGATTTCCCAGGGTCTTCCGGGTTTTGCCGGTGACATTTAACTATGTCAATTCAACGGGATTCCATTCAAGCCCACCTATCCTCCAGGACAAAGCCTGTTTTACAGTTAAAATATCAAATGGAACACATTCAACATGGATTTCACCAGTTGATGGGTTAACCATTTTAAGATACCGGGGTTTCCTCCCATTTATATTAAAGTTTGCCTCGAGCAACTCATAATTTTTATATTTATCAATAATTTTAAAACCAATTAAATCTATGAGATATTCATAACCTATCAACCTTACAATTCTCCATTTTATCTCTGCGTTCCCGTTCGTCTTGAACATTTCTAAAAGAAGTTTTTCCAGGTCAGGCGTTTTAATCTCTGGCATAAATTTTGAGACCTCTATCAAAAAATCAAGTGCTCTCAGATGTTTCCTTGGGTCAGCACTTTTTAAATACTCAATAACCTTATTTCTTAACCTTTCTACATACCAGAATTTAAGATTCCCCCTTAATTTTAGTTTTTGTATTGCTGTGACGGAAGCCGGGTAGTTAAGTGTTAACAAATTTTCAAGTATTAAATCAAAAACCGTGGTGTTCAAAACGCCCATCTCGCTGAGGGCAAATATGCTAGCCCTGTGCAACTTTTGCATATTCCTGACTATAGTCTCAACTGAAGGTATGTGCTTTAAGTAACCGAACAGTTTTATTATTGAGAACGCTTTATCCATTATCTTATCCAGCTCGTCACTTAACTTTTTTATTCGTTCAGTCACTTCTTTACATGCTCGCCATCCCGGGTACATCCTATCAATTTTAGAAATATAAGAAAATTTATCTTTCCCATTTACTTCCAATAGCTCTTTAAAAATTAAATCCAGTGTTGAAGGCTCCAAGAACCCTTTAGGAGGGTCCTCAGGGATCCTTTGGGTTTTTGCTGATTCTTCAGCAAAAGAGAGCCTATTTCTCTTTGCCATGAGCCGGGGTGAAATTTTATTTTTTTAATCTTTAATTCTGTTGATTGAATAGGCGAAGGGGTCAAATTCGCGCTGGACTCCGACGCGCCATACCCCGGGTTCAAGTGTTATCGGTTTATGTTCTTGATGCTTCACCTTAACGGGTCTGTCATTGACGAGCACATACATGATACCGTTCACGAGGAGAAGTTTTACATTGTCAATCTCGTCAATATAATGGACGTGACCCGTTAATTCACCTTTTCTTATAATGTATTTTCCATCCTCAGAGATTAACTCAACCCTTTCGCCAGGCTCAATTTGATTTATTTTTATGAAAAACACATCACCCTGCACTTTTAAGATTTGCTTGCCCTGAAGGGGGTCGTTTAGCTGATTATTTTGATTTGATTTCATTTTTTAATTCTAACTTAATTTTTAAATTTTTCTTAATCTTTTTTACAGCTTCGCATTAATATAATATAAGTTAAAATAGTTACCCAAAGTTACCTGAATGGAATCTTCGGGAAAATTGGCCAGGCGATCTGGACCTTTCTCAAGGGGATTATTTTGACGATATTTAAAAGGCGAAGTGGTTCCCCAAAGGTCCAAGGGTCCAGAGGGCTCCTTGGGATCTTTGGGAAGTGCTTTTTTAAAGGACTTAAAATTAAAATATCTTTCCCGTTTAAATGGTCTATGGATGTAAAAATGGGAGTTGTCATTTTTCTTTGTTTTTTTCTTTTTCCGGGAGGTTGAACTTAGTAATGATTATGCTTGCTATTTTGTATTCAAGGTTTATTTTGTAGCCGGGGGTTTCGGGGGTTATGTTAAGTTCGTTTAACATTTGCTGTGCGAGTTTAAGTATTTCTTCTTTCTGGGTTTGCGGGAGGGAGTTGAAAAATTCAAGTGCTTTTTGCGTTTTTATCCTTTCCTCTTCAATTTTTCTGTTTTTCTCTTCCCTTGCTTTTTCTTCCTCAATTTGTTTTATCTGCTGTTCAATTTTTTGTGCGAATTCCCTGCTTGGTTTATAAACTTTTGTTATGGCGTTTACAAGCCATGATGCCGGGTCTTTGAGCCGTGGTCTTTCAAAGTCTGCTCTGAGGATCTGGAAGAAGATGTATTCGGGTGGATATGTGTTAATTATTTTACTTATCATCTGCTCAGGTATGTCAAATCTTTGCAGTTCTTTCTGTAGCACTTCTTTCGTCGGGATCACTTTGAGGAATTTTCTGCTGTATCCGAAGACTGTTTTTATCATGTGTTCGTCAAGTGGGTTTGTCGGTATTGTTTTTTGGGTTGATCGGAGTTTTTCTTTCAGGTAGTTTAGAAATTGTTTAGTTGTTTTGTAGTTGTTGTAGATTGACAGTATGAGCCATTCGCCTGGTTTTTTGGTCAGGTTTTTTCTGTAGTTGAAGATGGCGTTGTGGATTTTGAGCGAGAGGAGTTCTGGGGGTGCAGATTGTATGAGCATTTCTATGATTTCTTCTTTAAGTGAGAATGGTTTTGCTTTAAGTGTGTTTTTTATTTCCTCTGGCGTGAGGATTTTGATCAGGTTGTTTTCAAAGATGAATTTGTCTTCATCGTTTAATTTAAATGGGGCGATTACTGGTTTTGATTGATTTTCAATTGTTTCTTCTGTATTATATATATGTATATAGTTATATGTATTATATATGTCTTGATTTTTTGAAACTGATTGATTTTCAATTGTTTCTTCGCTCAAATTTTTGGGGGACTGGTATCTTTTTGAGACTAGTACTGGTATCATTTTGATACCAGTACTGGTATCATTTTGAGACTGGTTTTCGGGTGGGTCGTTTCCCGAAAGTGATCGCTTCGCCGACTGGGGGTTTTCCTGGTTCTGGAACTGGATTTCGGCGCTTTCTGGGAGATTTACTTTGTAGATAGTTCCGAGGTTGTTGAAGGATGTTCTTTTTTCTATGATTTTTCTTCTTATGAGTTTTTCTATGGATCGTATGACTGTAGCTCTTGCGAGTCCTGTTTTTTCGGAGAGTGTTTTGAATCCGATTATATTTGTTAAGTTTCTTCCGTATGTCCAGGATTCTTCAAAGAGTGCTGTATAGATTTTAAATTCGGAGTTTGAGAGGATTTTTCTTAGTTCGTTGAATATGGATATTTCCCATTGTGAGAAGAAACCTGGTTTAAATTTGACTTTTTCGTTTGTGAGATCTGGGATTTGTTTAATTTTGATTGGGGCGATTGATTTATCGGGTGTTTTTCTCTTTTTTGTGGAGGTTCGGGTGGATTCAGCGGTTTCTTTGGGGGTGGCATCAGTCTGGGGTTTGTCTAAATTTGATACCGGTGTCGTTTTTATACTGGTATCATCTTGATACTGGTCTAAATTTGATACTGGTATCGTTTTGATACTGGTATCAATTTGAGACTGGTCTCGTTCAATTATTTTATTATCTGATTGATTTTCAATTGTTTCTTTAGGTATAAGAGAGACTATATAGCTGGCTTTCAGGGCTGAGGGTAGGTTCAAGTTTTTGACTTTTTCGTAGTCGGGTAATAGTTCGGATTGGGGGACTGGTTTTACGAGCTTAAAGCCAATGTATTCGTCTCTGGAGTGTGATTTTTTCCGGGATCTGGTAGTTTTTTTTGATTTTTTATCTTTTTTAGCCATGGGGCAATTTTGTTAGTTTTGGGTTATTGTTATTTGTGATTCAATTTGTAGCATTTCGTTGGTGAAGCTTGTGATGTCCTGTGCGAATTTGCTTCTTCTAGCGTATTCAAAAATTGTTAAGAGTTTGGCTTGAGCTCTTTCAACTGTAGCGTCCTGTCGGAGTATGGTTTTAAGGAGCATATCTTTATATTCTTCCTGTAGGGTTTTTATCAGGACATCTGCGACGGATAGTCGTTGGTCGTATTTGTTTATTATGATTTTAATTTGTCTTGCGTGGTAGAGGGTTGCGTTTTCTTTCAGTGCTGATATATCTTTGAAGAGCAGGTTCAGTCCGTCGTAGGACAGGAAGTCCGGGATGACCGGGACTATGATATCGTCTGCGGCAACCATGGCGTTTATGTTTGTTAGTGAGACGCTCGGGGCGCAGTCAATGATGATGTAGTTATATTTAGGGAGTATGGGCTGGAGCATTTTGTATAGTTTGGTTTCCACGGCTATATTTTGTTGCTGGAGATATTTTTCAAATGCAGTCTGGTTGACATTGCTTGGTATGAGGTGCAGGAGGTCGTTTTTGATTGAGATTATAGATTTTGATATGTCGCCGTTTATAACTCCGTCTATGATAGTTGGTAAATTTCTTGACGCTTCATCCGGGATGCCGAGTGCTCGTGTTAAGTGTCCCTGGGGGTCGAGGTCTACAGCGAGGACATTTAGTCCGAGTTGAGCGAGGTTATAGGCGTAGTTTGAGGCGATGGTTGATTTTCCTGTGCCACCTTTATAGTTTATGAAGACTTGGACGGCTGGTTTTTCGTTTATTGGGATGCCGAGTTGTTTTTTGGCTTCTATCAGGTCTTCAAGTGTGTAGTATCTCCAGTTTGATTTCGGGTCTCTTCTTGCTGGTGGGATTTTGCCTTCTTTTTCGAGGACTCGTAGATACTGGGGGTGGTAGCCGAGGAGTTGGGCGAACTCTTTGATTTTAAATTTTTTCATAGGTTTTTGGTAGTTTATTTTAAACATTTTTGGGTATAATATATAAATTTTTAAGGTATTTGTCAAGGGGGTGGTAGGCAAATTTTATAAATTTTATAAATTTTTGATTGGGATATAAATCTTTTAGACTCACCCCTTGCCCCTCTCTATAAATAGAGAGGGGAAATTAATTTTTTGACTCACCCCCTCTAAGTCCCCCTCTCTAAATTTTTAGAGAGGGGGAGGGATAAGTTAATTTTTTGACTCACCCCCTGGCCCCCTCTCTAAGTTTTTAGAGAGGGGGAAAAGTTAGTTTTTGACTTACCCCTTTTTGGTTTATCTTTTAGACTCACCCCTTGCCCCTCTCTATAAATAGAGAGGGGAAATTAATTTTTTGACTCACCCCCTGGCCCCCTCTCTAAGTTTTTAGAGAGGGGGAGGGTTGGGGAAATTTTTTACTCACCTTTAAGTATTTCTGAAGCTGGTGAAGTTGTCCGTTGAGTCGGCGAAGTGATTATGTATGGATTTGGCGAAAGTCCAACTTAAAGGGATTGATTCGCTGGTTTGATTTTTTTAATATTGTGTTTTAAATTTTACATAAATGTTAATAAAAAAGAATATCAATATATGGAGGCTAAGGGATCTCTTTCGGGAGGGGCGATTCAAAGGTTTCAGGAATTGCTTAAAAAACTTTTTCAGTCCAGAGTGGATTGTTTCGCTGAAAAACTTTATTGGACAAATTCAGCAAAACCTCAAAGGTCCTGTGGACCTCTTGGGGGGTCTCTTAGGGATGAGCCTTTTGGGACAATTTAAAGATTATATCCAAGGGAGGATAGCATGAATAACCAAAAAATAACCTTAAGAGAGCTTGAAACATACTTATTTAAGGCTGCCGATATCCTCAGGGGCAAGATGGATGCCTCTGAATACAAGGAATATATCTTTGGTATGCTATTCCTTAAGCGTGTTTCTGATGTTTTTGAAATTAAAAGGCAGGAATTGAAAGAAAAATTTAAATCTCAGGGTTTTTCTGAAGAGCAAATTAATGAGCTTTTAGAAGACCCTAATTCTTATGGAGATACCTTTTTTGTTCCAGAGAAAGCAAGATGGGAGAATATACTCAATTTAAAGGAAGATGTTGGTAATCATTTAAACAAAGCTTTGGCAGCATTAGAGGAAGCAAACCCAGAACTTGAGGGTGTCTTAAAACATATTGATTTTAACGCAGTAAAAGGGAAGACAAAACTAAAAGATCAGCAATTTATTAACCTTATTCATCACTTTAATAAATATAGGCTTACCAACGAAGACTTTGAGTTTCCTGATTTGCTTGGGGCAGCTTATGAGTATCTACTTAAACAGTTTGCGGACTCTGCAGGGAAAAAGGGGGGTGAATTTTATACTCCGCCACATGTTAAAAAATTAATGGTTCGTCTTGTAAATCCTAAGGAGGGTATGACCATTTATGACCCCACAGTTGGATCTGGTGGTTTTCTTATTGAAGCGAGGAATTATGTTGAAGAGCAAGGACAAAATCCAAGAAATTTAGGGCTATATGGACAGGAACTTAACGGGCTTACTTGGTCCATATGCAAAATGAATATGATTCTCCATGATATACCAGACGCACACATTGAAAACGAAGACACCTTAACCAAACCGCAATTTATAGAGAACGGATACATAAAACAATTTGACAGAATTCTGGCAAATCCGCCCTTTTCACAGAATTATTCTCGTGCAAATATGCAATTTCCAGAAAGATTTAAATATGGATTTACTCCGGAGACAGGAAAAAAGGCTGATTTAATGTTTTTACAGCATATGATTGCAAGTTTGAAAAACAATGGAGTAATGGCAACTGTTATGCCCCATGGAGTTTTATTCAGAGGTGGACAGGAAAAAATATAAGAGAGGGAATAGTAAAAGATGACCTTATTGAGGCAATTATTGGCTTGCTACCAAAACTCTTTTACAATGCGGGAATTCCAGCCTGCATAATTGTTATTAATAAAAACAAACCAAATCATTTAAAAAATAAAATCTTTTTTATAAATGCAGATAAAGAATATGGAGAGGGAAGAAATCAGAACTATCTAAGACCAGAGGATATTGAAAAGATTGTCACAGTTTTTCATTCAAAGAGGGAAATACCAAAATATTCTAGGCTTGTGGATATTAAGGAAATAGAGGAAAACGATTTTAATTTAAATATTCGTAGATATGTGGATAACTCTCCAGACCCTGAGATGGAAGATATTCATGCCCACATTTTTGGTGGTGTGCCAAAGAAAGAGTTAGAGCTTTACGGTGAGACATTTAAGAAATTTGGCGTTTCTCCTTATATTTTACTAAGAAAAAAGGGTGATAGATATTTAGAATTTACCATTGATGACAAAATCAAAATAAGGGAAATAATTGAAAACAATGAAAATTTAAAGGTAATATTATCTGAACATATGAAAAAATTAAAGGAATGGTGGGAGGAAATAAAAGCGATGATTGTGGGGCTTAGGGGAAATAGTAACTTGTGGGGGTTTAGGAACATCGGTATAAAGAAACTAAAGGAGAAACTTTTGCCCCTTGGTGTGCTTGATGAGTTTAAAGTTGCTGGTGTATTTGTAAATTGGTGGGAAGATTTGAAATATGATTTTAAATCAATAATCTCCGCTGGCTGGAGTAAAAACCTGATTGAGGATGAGATTATAAAAGAAAAGTTTTTTAAATCTGAATTACAAGAGATTGAATAAATAGAAGAAAAGATTACACAGATTGAGGCAGAAGTCAGTGATATTTTAGAAGAAGTTGAGGATTGGGATGAAGAAGAATATGGAGAAAAAACAGCAAAAAGAGTAATGGACTATATAAAAGAGCAGATAAGGGATATTCTACTTTTGCCTAAGGAGGAAAAGTGGAACAATAATTTAGTTACGAGGGTATACAAATTTAATAATGAGCCTTTATCGGATGTGGCAAGAGAAACTATTAAAGAGCTATGGCAACGACATCAAAGAATTGAAGAAAAAAATAAAGAATTGAATAAGGTTAAGAGAGAACTTAAAAATAAAGAAAAAGCACTTGAAGAGCTTATAGCTAAAAAAAGGGAAGAATTGACTGAAGATGAAGCAAAGGATTTAATTTTAGAAAAGTTTTATTTAACCATTGAGAACTACCTTGAGAAATACCTAAATGCAGAGAAAAAGGAGCTTGTAAAAATTTTTGAAAATCTTTGGGATAAATATAAGGTTTCTCTTGTGGAATTAAGGGAGGAGAGAGATAAAGAAGTTGAGAAATTAGAGGAATTTTTGAAAAAATTGGGGTATTACGATGAAAGAATTTAAAGATAAAGAAAAATTACCAGAAGGATGGAAAAGGGTTAAGTTGGGGGAGGTAATTAAATATGAACAACCATGGAAATATACAGTGAAAAATGAAAAATATGATCCCAAACATGGTGTTCCTGTATTGACAGCAGGTAAAACCTTTATTTTAGGTTATACTGATGAAACTACAGGGGTCTATGAAAATGTTCCTGCAATAATTTTTGACGATTTTACTACAGAAAGTAGGTTTGTGAATTTTCCTTTTAAAGTAAAGTCTTCAGCCCTAAAAATTTTAAAGTCTGCTAACAACGATACAAATTTATTTTTTGTATTCAATTTATTACAAACCGTACCATTAAAACCCGGGAGCGAGCATAAAAGATTTTGGATTTCTGAATATTCAAAAATTGATATTCCTTTACCCCCACTTCCCGAACAGCAAAAAATAGCTGAAATTCTTGAGACAGTTGACAATGCCATAGAAAAGACAGACAAGATTATAGAAAAATACAAAAGAATAAAGCAGGGCTTGATGCAGAAATTACTTACTAAGGGTATTGATGAAGAGGGAAATATAAGAAGCGAAAAAACTCACAAGTTTAAGGATTCCCCAGTAGGAAGAATACCAGTTGAGTGGGAAGTAAAGAGATTGGGGGAAGTTTTTATTATTCGCGCTGGTGGAGACATAAGTAAATTGCGTTTTTCAAAATTTCCAGATAAAGAGTTTAGGTTCCCAATTTATTCAAACACTATTGAAAATAAAGGATTGTATGGATATGCAAACACTTATACATATCCCGAAAATTCTATAACTGTAACAGGTAGAGGAACTTTAGGCTTTGCGGTTCCAAGGTTTGAAAAGTTTAATGCTATAATAAGAGTTCTTGTTTTAATTCCTAAATGTCCTGTTAACATTGTTTATGTTTCAGAATATATCAATTCAATGATTAACTTTGAAGTAGAAATGACTGGAGTACCACAACTAACTGCACCAAAAATTTCTAAATATCTTATCCCCCTCCCCCCTCTTCCTGAGCAACAACGCATTGCTGAAATTCTTTCACAAGTTGACAAGGTTATAGAAAAGGAACAAAATTATAAGGAAAAACTTAAGAGGTTAAAGCAGGGGCTTATGGAGGACTTGCTTATTGGTAAGGTCAGAGTTAATAATTTAATTGAGGTGGTTTTATGAAGAAGATTGAGGAAATAAAAGAGATCCTTAAGAATCACAAAGGAGAACTTAAAGAAAAATTTGGTGTCAAAGAAATAGGCATTTTTGGCTCCTATGTAAAGGAAAAACAAAAAGATAAAAGCGATATTGATATCCTTGTTGAATTTGACTCTCCTGTTGATTTCTTTACTTTCCTTGAACTTGAGGAATTTCTTACAAAACTCCTTGGCATCAAGGTGGACCTTGTAATGAAAAAAGCACTAAAACCTGAAATAGGAAAATATATCCTCAAAGAGGTTTTATATGTCTAAAAGAACTTACATTGATTTTCTTCGGGATATCTTTGAACATATAGAAAAAATTGAAAAATTTACTGAAGGATATGACTATGAAAAATTTGTCCAAGATGAAAAAGTTGTTTATGCAGTGATTAGATGTTTTGTGCTTTGTCCAATATACTTGCAGAAAATGTAGAAATTTCAGTCATCTGGAGAATTTTTATGATATAAATCATGGTTGTTGAGCTGTTGTCCTTCAATAATCTTAAGGCAAGGGCTAAAAATATTAGACAAAGCATCTGATTTACCCTTTGGATCGAAATCCGATCCTCCTTTGGCTCCACCCATAGGCAAGTTTGTAAGAGAATTTTTGAATACTTGCTCGAACGCTAAAAATTTCATTATGCTTATATTTACAGAAGGATGAAATCTTAAACCCCCTTTGTATGGACCTATTGCGTTGTTAAACTGTACTCTGTATCCCCGATTAATTTGTATATCTCCCTTATCATCTAACCATACCACTCTGAATACTATGATCCTATCTGGTTCAATTATTCTTTCATATATTTTGGCTTTTACAAATTCTGGATGTCTTTTAACTGTCGGTTCTAACGATGATATAAAGCTTTTTGCTGCCTGAAGAAACTCAGGTTCGTTCCGATTTTTTTCCTCTAACTTTGAAAGCAACTCTTGTATGTAAGACATATCTTATATATCTCTATGTTTAAAAGAATTTATGCTTTAACGGGAATAGTTAGCTTTTTTATTTCTTTCAAGTGCGAAGTTAAAGGTTTTTATCTTTTAGACATCCTTTGATTTATATTTCCCCAATTATTGCTAATTGGTTGTGCCTGATCTGTTATGTTTTGCAAGTTTAAATTTCTGATTTTAAAATTTTTCGTTTACTTTTAGATATATTAAAATAAATTTTATTCATGGTAACTCTAAGACAATATGGACTTCAATATGAGCTAAGAGCAGAGCAGGTTGTAAGAAAAAATTTGCTCGATGTATTTGATTTCTTTAGTAAAGCGACAAACTTAGAAATAATAACTCCCCAATTTTTGAACTTCCGTATACTTAATGTAAGTACTCCAGATGTTCAGGAGGGAACAATTATTAACTACAGTCTTAAGCTATATGGTATTCCTTTCCGCTGGCGCACTTTGATAACTAACTGGGTTCCTCCAAATAGATTTACAGATATCCAAATTAAAGGTCCTTATTCATTGTGGAAGCATGACCATTTTTTCGTAGCAATCGATGAAAATAATACAAAAGTCATTGACGAAGTGATTTTTATGATTCCATTTCCAAGAATATCTAATCTAATCGTAGGAAAATGGGTTTGTGGCAGAGTTAGAGAAATTTTTGAATACAGACAGAAAGTCATAGATGAACTGATGAACAGAAAAAAGGAATGAGATTAAACACCTTCGTTCATGAATGCATTACATTAAAGTCATTTTACATTAATTTAATTTAATTTTTTAATATATTTATACTATTTTAAAATGTAATTTCCTCACCCTTTTAATATGACGCATTCTGAAATTTATAGATGCTATATGTAAATTTTCGAACTGAAAACATTACAAATTAGTTATTCTAATTCATATTTGCAATTATAGGGGAATTTGACATATCTTTAAGGGAAATCTTTGAGGTTTCGGAAAAAGAGATTCTCTCAATGCTTTGGACCAGGGCAACAAGGATCAAGATACAGAATGTCGAGCTGACAGAAGTAAGGGAAAAGAGTTTTGATAAAAATATGTGTCATCTCCCAAAGGAATGAAAAGTCAGTGGTTCATATGGATTTCCAAATTCGGTATCAAAGAGATTTTTCCCTGAGAATGCTTGAGTATTTTATATTGAATATTGGTATTATAAGATTCTTCAGTATAGTCTTATTCATTGGGAAAAAGATACCATCTGGATTTTCCTAGAGAACAAGATTTGGTTCAATCAATTTTAATTTTCAAGGTTATAGATTTATCAAGTATAGATTTATCAAGCATACCATTCAGGAGGTTTCGGGTAGAAATCCTTATGTAAATGCACTTGGCATTTTGGGTAGGGAGGCAGATTCCATGGAGATAACCCATAAGATAGCGATCTATAAATTTTCGTCAAGATGGAAGTTCATGGATTTAGTGAAAAAAAGATAAACTTTGGTAGGGAAGGAAAGAGAGGTAGAGGATGCAATGAGAGAGATAAGGAGGATAGATTTGACAAAGACGAGGCTGTTTGGGATAGGTAAGAAGGAAGGTATTGAAGAAGGATTGAAAAGGAGGCTAAAAGAAGGAATTGAAAAGGGACTAAAGGAAGGAATCCAAATAGACATGGAAGATAAGTTTGGTGAGGAAGAGAAACAACTGATGGAGATGATAAAAGGATAAAAGAGATATACAGATGCTTAAGCAGATAAGGAGGGCTATAAACAAGACATAAGGCGTAGAGGAACTTCAGAATATTGCAAAACTCAAAGTAAAGGAACGGAATCAAAATTGTGATTTATGGAATGAGCTTTCAATAGATATGTAATCCTAATTTAATTCAAAAGATTTGCGACGTTATTAATTAATACTAGGTGATTACCATTTTATTCCATAAATATTATGGATTACACTAGAAAGTGCAGAGTTCCCAATTCTCTCTAGGGTATCTTACAGATCTGACTTTATATGAAAATCTTAAGTGTTTCCCATGATTTTTTCTGTTGAGAGTTTCATAACTCATTCCACAAATAGGTAAAACAAAATCTCCAATTAACTTTTTAAATTCAGTTGATTCTGCTTTGTCTGGCAACTAAACATAATTATGGAGAACTCAGAACCTAATATAAAAGTAATTGATTCCTAAGCTATTTGGCAGCAAGATGATAGTCCAGAAAAAGTAGAAAGCTATAGCTATATTATTCTAGTATTCTTAAACATCTTAGATTTTTTGCGTATTCAAAAAGATGATTTATATTATTCTTTGATCCAAGTAGCTCTTATGGTGTTCGTATATTTCTTAAATCCCTATGATCTTACCCTTATTCAATCTCCTTTATTAATGAATCCATAAATATATGATGTTTTTCGCTCTCTGCGGTTGTTTTCTAAATTTTTTTGAAACATTCGAAACTGTATTTAATAGGTTTATATAATTAAACTCAATACCGTAGGAATGTCTGACAGTTTATCGAAGAATCCTTTTTTAGATAAGAAAAAAGTGAGGTCTCTTTTCAATTCCATAGCTTCTTTTTACGAAATTGTGAACAAAGTTATGTCTTTGGGACTTGATGGGGGATGGAGAAACAAAGCTGTGGAGTATGCTTATGGGCTAACTCTTGATGTTGCTTGTGGAACTGGTGAGCTATCTTCAAGATTGTCCTGCTCCAGTAGAACTAAAAAAGTTTTAGCCACAGATATAAGTGAAAAGATGATAAAGTGGGGAAGGAAAAATAAGCATTTTTGTAAAGATGTTTCCTTTGTTGTATCAGATGCAGAAAATTTGCCGTTCAAAGATGAGGTATTTGATACCGTATCCACGTCATTCTCTCTGAGAAATTTTGAGGATAGACTAAAGGCTTTGAACGATATGATGAGAGTTATCAAACCCGGGGGAAGGTTTATCATACTTGATACACTAAAACCACAAATGAATAAGATTCTTTACTCTCTCTACAAGTTCTATCTTATGAAGGTGATACCTTTTTTGGCAGGAATTCTAACCGGAGATAGAAAATCCTATGAGTATATGAGTAAAACTATTTTGAATTTTTACACAAAAGATGATATCCGTAAGATAATTGAGAGTAAAGGTTTTGAAATAGAGAAAATAGAGGATATAAGTTTTGGAATAGTTAACCTTATTGTGGCAAGAAAATTTGGTGATATAAATTAAAGTAAATGAGCATCCTTCTTCTTTGTCTCTTTTGAATTATCCGTTTTCAATTTTATTTCATCTGGAATGTCGTAATGATTATTATCTTTGGTGTTTTTTCTCATCATCTTGTGTATGTTTGAAATATATAAAAATTTATAAATTCCCATATAATTCCATAAAAATTTTTTAAGATTTTCTGTATTATGTTTATACAAGTTTTAATCTTTGTAGGTTTTCATCTTGATCTTGAAGGCTATCTGAGAACACGAGGCAAAGTTCTTGGTAATATCTCGCTTGTTGAAATGCAGGGTTTAGATCCTCTTTTCAATTATGCTGACTCACGCCTAATGTTGAAGACTTCACTGGGGACAGATAATCTTAAGCTCAACGGTAGGTTTGATCTGGCAGACAATGTAGTTTGGGGTTATAATGTGAAGGGAGCTTCAGATTCTCCTCTTGCGGAAAATATATCTTTTAATGATGTTGTTGGTCAGGAGATCCCACCATTGAGGATAAGAAGGCTTTATATTCAGGGGCTTACGAAGTTTGGACTTTTTATGCTTGGTTTTGTTCCTTCTCACTGGGGGCTTGGTATATCTGTTAATTCAGGAGATGGAATATATGATGACTTTGGGGATACATTTGCACGTGCGCTTTTTGCTACCAAACCTCTTGGGGCTGATTCAAATCTGCTGACCGCTGTTTTCATAAATAAAACAGTCGAAGGAGCTGTTGTTCAAGAAGGATCTTCAGATATACTTGATGCAGATACAGATGATTTTGGTTTAGCTGTTCTTTATGACGCAAAGAAAATAAAGGGTGGAGCTTATACTACTATGAGAACTCAATATGTTTCAAACTCCAGAGCTTTTCTTATATCTGTTTATTCAGAAATTGAATCCGGGAGTCTTTATTTTGCTGAAGAATTTGCCGGACTCTTTGGTAGTTTTACTCCATATAAGGATCAGACATTGAATGTAAATTCTTTTGGTGGAGTTGTGAGAGCTGGATATAGAATTTCCGAAATGTTTTTCCCAATACTTGAATTTGGTTATGCCTCTCCACCCGGAGATGATGAGTTTGATTTTGATACAAATAGAAGAGGTAAGCAGTTCAGAGGTTTTACCTTTGACCCTAATTATAGACCTGCTCTTATACTCTTTCAATTTGTAGGTGGGAAAAAGTTATCTCAGCCATGGCAAAAGGGTTTTACGAATGTTCTTGAATCAAGAAGAGTTTGGTCTGCTGGTTATGGTAAATTCTCTTTGAACATAAAAGCTCAAAACTTTGTTATAGTTCCAGCTTTTATATCAGCAATTGATAGCAAATCTGGAAGTTTTCTTGGCTTTGAACCTGACATTGAGGTGAGAAACTATCTTCTGAAAGAAAAAAGAGAAAAAGATCCTGAACTAAATCACTCGCTTTTCGTTTCGCTGAGAATTGGTTATCTTTTTGCGACCGAAAAACTCAGAGAACTCGAAAGACCAGGAGAGGTCGGTGTAAAGAAATCAAATCCATTTGCCCTTATTGGAACGATTGCTTATCAGTTTTAAAGGAGGTTGATAATTTATGTTTGTATTTCTTATTTTTATTATCTTATTTGCGTTTTTATCTTCTGCCTGTAGTGAAGCTGATAGAAGCAAGCCATATCATCTTTCAGAACCTGTTCAGGTTATAATAGACGAGTGTGGAACTCCTCATGTTTTTGCTCAAAGTGAAGAAGATGCGTTTTATGTCCTTGGGTGGATACAGGCTCACTATAGACTTTTCCAAATAGATATGTCAAGAAGAATGGCCGTTGGTAGAGTTGCCGAGATATTTCCTAATGAAATTACTTTCGATAAGTTCGTCAGAGGACTTGGATTCGCTGAATTTTCAAGAAGAACTTATAACAGTTTTGAGGATACAGGTATAGCCAAAAAGATAAAGATATTCATTGATGGGGTTAATAGATATATAGATGATGCCATAGCTGGCAGAGAATTTGGAGGAATTAAAGCGCGTATCCCACCTCAGTATCAGCTACTTGGCGTTATCCCTGAAAAGCTGAAACCTGAGGAAGTAGTTGCTATGGGAAAAATCAGAGCTTTTGCACTCTCATCTTCTTTGTTCACAGAGGGAATATTGAAAATATTTCAAGCTCTTTTTGGAACAGATTTTGAAAGGAAATTTTCTCTTGGTTCCCTTGAAAAGGTTAGTATTGTGGATACTTTCCCAAGGAGTAGGATTAATCCTTTTTCTGAAAGTTTTTTTGATATATTTAAGATACCACGAGCTTCTAACAACTTTGTTATATCTGGTAGGATTACCAAAACTGGATACTCCTATGTTGAAAATGACCCTCATCTTCCTATTCCTTCTCCTGCAGTTTGGTTGCCAATACACATAGAAACTCCAACTTATTCAGCCAAAGGATTTACATTTCCGGGAGTACCTATTGTAATTATTGGTGGCGGTAAAAATGTTTGCTGGGGAGTGACAGTTGTTGCTGCAGATGTTTCCGATGTTCTTCTGACAAAAGTCAAGAAAGAGAATGAAAGATACTATGTCCAATGGGGTGAATCATGGAAGGAAGCGGAAGTTATTGAGGATGTAGTGAATGTTGGTAATTCTGATCAGAAAAAAATTAAATACTTGCTTGTTCCAGATCTTGGCACTATTGTTGAACCAAATGATCAGATGGAGCAAGAAGGTTTCACTTCCGCATTGTTAGATGTTCTTAAAATAAATGTGGGGGGAGACGAGAATCTTGAAAAGGAAGTAAGAGGTGCTATAAAAAGAGTTATAGCCTATGGTATAAGTGATGTTGATCTTGCAGGTGGTTCGGAAAACAGTATAGATAATTATGCTGTCTTGTTCGTTTGGACGGGATTCAAGCCGACATCTGAAGTTGCTGCTTTTTATTCACATCCAAAGGCAAGAGATGTTTTTGAAGCTATATCGTTTCACAGATTTTTCCAAGCGGGCGCGCAAAACTTTATAGTCGCAGATACAAAAGGAAACATAGCATATTATCCGCATGCAGATTATCCTATCCGCTCGTTTGAAAAACCTTATTTTCCTGAACTTTCTGAAAGAGGTTATTGGCAAAGTGAATTGAATGATGATTTCACACCGCGGGCTATAAATCCAGAGTCTGGATACATCCTTACTGCCAATAATGATCCCATAGGAACAACATTTGATAATGATCCATCTAATGATAGGTTTTATTTTGGCCCCGCATATGATATCGGAACTCGTGCCAAGCGAGGAGTTGAACTCATAGAGCAATCAAAATTTTACATAGATGAACTGACAGTCGCAAAGATAATAAATGATACAGGTTCAGTAATAGCTCGCAGATTCTTACCTATTTTTTTCAAGTTTGTATCTAAAGACGATGTGAAGAATTTCTACCCTGATTTAAGCACAGATATGCTTTTCATATATGAAGCTCTTGAAAATTGGAAAGATTATATAGAATCTACAAATTCAAAGGAAACACTTTATTTTGAGTCTATACTCCATATGTCTGTTGCAAAGATGGTCTGGAATAATTTCCTGACGAAAGAATTTCCTGGAATTCTCCTGAGTGTTCTGAAAAAGATTTTCCCGTCTGATCCGGGTAGAGTTGATATATTCTATCAGGTTGGTCTTCCAGCACTCACTAAATTTGCCTTTAGAGTTTTTATGAATTATGAGGTTTCAATGAGGATACTTCTTCCTATGCTTGAAACACCTGATGTATGTTTTATAACTCCTTCACCGGATGATATCAGAACATACTTTTTAGGAAATGACCTATGCCCGAGGAATGAGTTTTTAGAAGCTCTATCTTCTGTTGCTGATTTCATATCCAAGAATGCTAGAATATGTAAGGAAAGAGACGATAACGGGAATTGCGTTGAATATAAAGATATATGTAAAGAAGGAAGACCTGAAAATTGTGTTTTAGGAGATTTTGCAGGTATCAGACTCAAGTATATGTATGAATTCCCTGGATCTGAAAAATTTGAACCAAAGTATAATGGTAGAAAATATTTTCCAAGAAGTATGGGAACTTCTATTTTTTATGCTGCTAACTTTGATCTTATGGATTTTTCTCCTGTTAAACTTGTAGAGGCGGGAGGAGGAAACATTTTTACCAGATCTGTGACCCAATGGTATATAAAATTTGCTGAACCTGATCCAGATAAAGATTATATATCATGGGAACACGAAGGAGATGGGCAAAGCTTGCATTACTTTTGTGTTCTCAAGCCAACAGGGACAGAACTATGGTATTCTATTCCAGGCGGAGCTTCAGATGATCCATCTGATGAATATTTTGCACTTATGGTTGAATCTTGGGCGTGTTCTAAAGAGTGGCTTGAAGGTGTTACTGATGGTTATTGTGCGCTTCCGAAAAACATAGAGCAAAAACTCAAAGAAAAGCTAGGTGTAAAGGAACTAACAGAAAAAGAGAGAATGCTTTCTATTTTCTCAAAGCTTGAAACAGATTTTGAAAAACTTATCTCTGGAGACTACTGGGTTTCTCCTGTTTGCACCGGAAGAAGACAATACCTTATATTCAGACCTTGATTTTTTCTGTAATATTGTAATTTTCTCTTTATGTTTATAATTTTTGTTTTCTTGATATGCAATTTGTAGTCTTCATAACTGTTCCAGATGAGGAAAGCGGCGTCAAGATAGCAAGAACGCTTGTTGAGAACAAATTGGCTGCATGTGTGAATATTATAAAGGGCGTTAGGTCTATATATTTTTGGGAAGGAAAAGTTCAAGATGATCCAGAACTCCTTTTAGTTGTAAAAACAAAAGAGTATCTCTTTGATAAACTCAAGCAGGAAGTAGAAAAAATTCACCCATATACTGTTCCAGAAATCATCGGTTTTAAAATAAGTAAGAGTTCCGAAAAGTATGCAAAGTGGTGGGATGATGTCACGCTGAAGGAAGGAGAATAAATATGGATCTAAAATATTTCACCTTTGATTAAGAAATCATCTATCATAGTGCATTACATGAAAGAAAAATTGATTTTTTCATATTTGTGTTATGGTATTTTTCTTATAAGAGATTCGAATACTGTATTTTAATTAAACTTCTCTCAATTTTCTTTTAACTTTTAGTAAAGATTCTTACAGGAAGAATAGGTTTTAAGCGGGAGCGTAGTTGCAATGGGGTATGATTAGGTAAGAATTTTATACAATAAATCAAGTTTTGTGACAGAGTATAAATTAATGATGGTTTAAATTCACTAAATACCTTGGGCTACTACTCAGGTTTTTTATTAAGTTCCCTATTACAGATTGCAAGGCAGTGTTGAGGGCGCAGTTACCTTTTTCTCTTTCGGAAAAATATGATTTTGGTGTTTCGGATGTATCAGCACCACAGCTCTGTAAAAACTGCTTTGAGGAGCTATCTAACTTGGAACCTTTTATAAGAACTAACCCGCCAAATGAAGGATCTTGAAATAAGATATATGGGAAAGTGGATTTTGTTCCATCGTTGTTAAGGAACCAGTTATAGTCAGTCCATCCTTGGACTCCTTCTTGTTTGATTGAAGATAATGTTATAACATTTTCAAAGTGTTTTATATCTTGATCAGCTGGCTGTGTGCAGCTCAATCCAAAGAGTTCTTTTCTCCCATCCTTGTACTGAGTTATAGAATCATCATATAGTTTAGCACCACAATCCCATTCTATAATGAAGTTGTTTTTGAAATCTGCTTGATTTGTTGTCCATGCTGGAAACCATTCTCTGTATTTGGTTTTCGTATTACCACTCCCTGGAGAGCTCTCTTCAGAGAGATTTTTGAACATGGTTCCCAGATCAAAGTAAAATATATCTCCAAGAACTCCGGAAATAATTCCAGCTACTGTTCCTGGGGTAAAAAGCTGTGAATCAAGAACATTTCTCACTAACTTAGCTTGTTCTCCTCCTAATAAGCTTATAGCTATTTCTATAACAGGATCGAGAAGTCCGCTTTTTACAGCCGCCACAAGAGATGTTGCAGCTATTATCACAAGATCATTTGTAGAAATAATTGTTTGACCACTTTCAATATTTGATTTTACTTTCTGGATTGATTTTACAAAATTTTCTACATCATTTTCTTTGAGTATAGAAGGCTCTTTTAGTTCGCCATTAAATTTGTACCTCAGATGGTATTCTCTTTCCTCTGAATTATAGTATATTATTGCTGTTTCAGAATCAACATTTTTCTCTTTAACATATCCAAGAAACTTTTGCGATTTTTCTATAGATGAAAGAAGTTGAGATCTGGATCTTTTTACTTCTAAAATTGAAGCTACACTGAAAGCATTTGTATTTTTTTCAAATAAGAAGGTAAGGATTCTTCCTCCATGAAGAATTATATCGTCTGTAATTGAAACACTACTGACATAGTTTGGGATCTTTTCTATTCCACCAAGTAAGTCTATATTTACTGAAAAGAGAGTTCTGAATAATGAATCAATCAAGTTTAGACCAGATTCAAAGAAATAAACTGTTCCAAGATCATGTTCTCCTCCAAAATCTATGGTGTAGTTTAATACAACAAGTTGTATCTTTACTGGAAGAGATTTGATATTTATTCTGAAATCTTTTCCACTACTTTCTATTTCAGTTTGTATTTCTCTTAAAAGCTTTATACCGTTTTCCAATCTCTGGAGTAGAATTCCGTCAATAGCATTACATAGAGTTTGAGCAAAACCTGAAATTCCACTACAACCATAGGGAAGTTTGTAATCTTCTTGTTGTAGTGTGGAGATTTTTGTTTGCTCTATCTTGGGTGATTGTGGGAGATCTTCAAGGATTTTTAATATGCTGTTTTGGTCAAATTTCCCGCTGATTATTATTCCAGCAAGGGTGTTTAGGAATTTTATAAGTTGATGGAAAAGCAAAAAAGAATCGGAAAGGAAATACACATATTTTTCTTCTGGAGTTGCTCCTTGCTGGGATACTTTTTTAGATAAGGCTTTTTTTGCATCTTTATATGACTGTATTATTTCCACAAGTGTATCTGTTTGTGGGTCAATCTTGTCAAGTATATCAATTGCTTGCTGGAGTTCGGGTGAGTACTGTGTGGTAGTTTTTTTGTCTTCTTCGCTTTTTCCGCATGTAGATAGGGTGAAAAGTATTATTATTGCCGAAAGCGGGGTTAATCCTATTTTTATTTTTTTGTTTATTCCTTTGGGACTCATAATTTTTGCCTCCTTGTTTTCAAAGTATAGTCATTTTTTGTTTATTTTGTTTACTTTTTTTGACTTTTTGAATTATTTTTTCTGTGATTAGGATCTTGATCAAAGCAGGTCAAAGATACCTTTTACCTTTTCTTTGATTTCTTGAGGTGTCCAATCTGATCCGGTTTTTTTATGAACTCCTTCATTTGCTACAATGTGATATGTGAATAGCTTTGTGCCATAAACGACAATCATAGTTCCATTTATTTCTCTGGAAAGGTCAGATAGAAGGAAGGCAGCAACTGGTGCAACATGTCTTGGATGAAGCATATCTGCATTTTCTGTAAAGATAGGTAGGTTTTTTGTTATTCTGGTTCTAACTGTTGGAGCTATGAGGTTAGCCCTTATGCCGAATTTTGCGAATTCAATCGCCCAGGTTTTTGTAAGTCCAATAAGACCAGCTTTTGCAGCTGAAAAATTGCTCTGCCCCCAGTTTCCCAATATTCCTGCAACGGAAGTCATATTGATAATACTACCACCTTCACCTCTTCCTACCATAATTTTTATACACTCTTTACCTATTATGAATGCTCCGATAAGATTAACTTCTATAACTTTTTTGAAATCTTCAAGAGACATATCAAGAGTGAAATTATCTTTCACATTTCCAGCACAATTCACAAGGCCGTCTAATCTTCCAAAGTTATCTATGGCTGTTTTGACTATATTACGAGCTCCCTGCTCGGTAGTTATTGTATCATAGCTAGCTACTGCTTCCCCTCCAATACCTCTTATTTTTTCTACAACCAAATCTGCTACTAATGGATTTTTTCCTTCTCCTTCTGGATCTGCTCCGGTATCATTTACAACAACTTTCGCTCCAGAAAGTGCCAGATGATAGCACACCTCAGAACCTATTCCGCCTCCGCCTCCTGTGACTATTATGACTTTTCCTTCAAGTATTTTCTCACCTTTCACCATGGTAGAGATTAAATTTTAAACTTTAGACCTGCCCTTATTATGAAATCCCAGTTTTTGTGATATTTTGGTACAAGAACTTTCATCATATTTTCATTCTCTTGATTAATAAGTCCTAAAAATGTTGTATTCCTACCTTTGAAAAAACCTATAACTTCTGCTCCATCATCCTTGTCTTTTTCACTCCGGAAGTATCCAAGATTTATCACAAGTTCTCTTTCCTTATTTATTTCTATCTCTTCGGCATCCAGAAAATATAGTTTTATTTTCTGGTTTCTTATTTCTTCCCTTTTTTCTTTAGGTATTGTTTTCGATTTGTTATGTGATGGAAGTTCTACTGTTTGAAAATATTTTGAGAGGAGATTTTTTATTTTCTGTAGTTCTTTGTTTTGTTCATTTTCTTTTCTTAGTATTACAACTTTGGTCGGGTTGAATATTAGGCACTTTGAGAATTTCAGTATAAGAGCTCTATCATCGCTAATGTATCCTGAGGTATCAAGTATTGCGAGATAAGGTTTTGAGGGATATAGAATTTCTTGTATAAATGTTTTTAGACCAACCAGTACCATGGTCTCAGCCCCGCGCGGTGAAAGTTTTCCTATGAAAAACTTAAGGAATTTACTGTTGTTTTTTGCAGATATGCAAGATGGTAGAAATAAAGTCTGTTGTCCGGGATCTAAATCAAAAAATGCAATATTTTTGAATTTTTTACTAATGAAGTAGCAAAAAGATGTTTTACCTGAGTCTGTTCCGCCTATGGTTATGATCCTTTCTCCTTTTTTTATTCTTTTAGAGAATCTTTCCCACTCTACGTGCGGTTCTATCGTTTCTTCTAACTTGCTTATGCTCTCATAGGTTTGCATTTTTGTTATTGCTCATTCTATCCATCTTTGAATGTTTTGACATCTTTCAATATAGTGCCTATAGTTTGTAATCATCTCATCTAAGGTATCTCCGCCAAACTTCTCTATCATAGCTGAAGCTATCTCTATTGCTACTGCCGCTCTTCCAACAACAGATGCTGCAGGAACAGCACATATATCAGACCTATCTACTAATGCAGGCTCTTCTTCAAGATTTTTTAGATTCACAGATCTTAGTGGATTGTATAATGTTGAGATAGGTTTCATCGCAGCTTTTACTATTATTTCATTCCCGTTTGTCATACCCCCTTCTATCCCTCCTGCTCTGTTTGATACCCTTTTGATTTTACCGTTTTCAAGAACTATCTCATCGTGGACTTCCGATCCAAATTTTCTTGCCGCTTCAAAGCCTATTCCTATTTCGACTCCCTTTATCGCCTGAATACTCATTAAAGCTTGCGCTAGGCGTCCATCTAATTTTTTATCCCATTGGGTATGCGAGCCGAGACCCGGAGGTACTCCAATTACCCTTATTTCAAAAACTCCTCCAAGAGTATCTTTTTTTCTTCTTGCTAAGTCTATCATCTCTTTCATTTTTGTTTCCGCTTCTTTATCTGGAGTATATAGTTCAGATCCTTCTATTGTTTTTTCAAAAGATTCATAATCATGTATTTCTGGCATTTTGATAGATACGCCACCTATTTCGGTCACAAAAGATATTATTTTTATTTTGAACTCTTTAAGTAGAATTTCGCATAGGGCACCTGCTGCAACTCTCCCAGCAGTTTCTCTCGCCGAAGCTCTTTCAGATATAAACCTTGTATCTTTTATCCCATATTTAAAAGCACCTGCAAGGTCGCTATGTCCAGGTCTTGGAACGAAGCTATCCTTTACATCTCTGAAATCCTTATTCCATATAGCCATAATTATAGGAGCACCAGTAGTTATCCCTTTTCTCACACCAGAAAGTATATCTGCTTGATCTTTTTCTATTTTCTGTCTTCCACCTCTGCCGTATCCCCCTTGCCTCAAAGCAAGAATATGATTTATATACTCAATATCAACTTTTACACCTGCAGGGAATCCATCAATAAAGCTGAATATCCCCCTTCCGTGAGATTCCCCAGCTGTAAAAAACCTCATGAGTTTATAAATATTTTGTCTCTATTATCTCAAATAGGTGAAAATCTCAAATAATTCACCTTGAATTATCTTCTATGAACTTTTTCATCTGAGTAAGTGTTATGGCTCCTGTTGAAGTTATTATTCCAAGTTCATAGTGAGGATTTGCTGCAAATATCTCATTTGCTATTGGAGCAACTCTTATGTATTCACACATAGATAAGGAAACTATTGTTGAATTGTTATCATCTTCAAAGAACTCTATAACTCTCCAGCTTCCTTTGTTCTTACCTTCTATAATGTAAGAGAATATGTAATTGTCCCCCAGAATAACATGGGATATATATCTTACAGAAATCTTTATTCCTGCAAACATCTTTATAGCTATCTCATATTCAACATCATATTCCTTTTCTGAATACTTTTTTACTGTCCTTGCATACTTTACATCAGTCAGTGCTTGCTTTATCTTGTAATTATCCTTAAATACATCCATGACCTTCTCTTTTTTTTCTCTTATCTTAACAGAACTTATAGAAAGATAATTTTCCCTACCTTGGAGATCCTTACATCTTCTGTTTATTACAACTACATCTTTTTGCGATAATTTCTTTATACTTTCTACATCTAATGATTTTGAAACTAAAAATGGAGGTTCCATATTAGCTGACGTAACGATGAGAAAAAATTGGAATATCAAGAACATCAATTATCAAAATATGGAGACATCTCGATGTAAAATCTTTTTCTGAATTTTTATGTTTTTAAGTATTATTATAAATTGTTTTACAGAAGTTTAGTGCAAAGTTTTATTTGAGTTTCCAAACTTTTTTCCTTTCAACAGATTTTGATATTAGATATGAAAATAGTGGATGAGGAGAAAAAGGTTTTGATTTAAATTCTGGATGAAATTGAACACCAACAAAAAATGGGTGTTCTGGTATCTCCAATATCTCCGGAACTAAAATTTCTCCAAGATATGACATTCCAGAGAAAACTATTCCTTTTGATACTAGCAGCGGTATAAATTTGGGAGATACTTCATATCTGTGTCTGTGTCTTTCGTATATCTCTTCTTTTCCATATATTTCCCAAGCTAGAGTATCTTTTTTTATTTTTATACTCCATGATCCAAGTCGCATTGTTCCGCCAAGTTCTCTTACTCTCTTTTGGTCTTCAAGAAGGTCTACAACAGGGTAGGGTGTTGATTTGTTAAATTCTGTTGAATGAGCATCTTTGAGATTACATACATTTCTGCTAAATTCTACTACCATAAGTTGCATTCCAAGGCATATACCTAGTACTGGTATCTTATTCTCTCTACAGAATCTTATGGCTTTGATTTTACCTTCTATACCTCTTTGTCCAAAACCACCTGCTATTACAATAGCATCATAATCAACCAATGTGTCAACGGAAATTTTCTCCTCTTCAAGATCTTCTGAAGATATAAGAGATATTTCTGTCTGCGTTTTATTTGCTATACCACCATGCTTTATTGCTTCCTTTAAGGAAAGATATGAATCTGTTTGGGATGTGTACTTACCTACTATCGCTACCTTTACCTTATCCTTTGAATTGTTTATTGTGTTTATTATTCTCTCCCATTTTTCAAGTTTCGGTTCTCTCGGTTTCATGTTGAACATCTCTATCGGCTCAGTTCCAAATAGCTTTCTCGATATTATCTTGTGTAATCCCTGTTTCTTGAATATGATCGGCAGTTCATATATGTCTTCTATGTCCGGATCAGATATTACAGCTTCTTCATCAACATCACAGTAAAGAGATATCTTCTTCTTTATATCCTGAGGAAGCTTGCCTTCGGTCCTGCAAATTATTATGTCTGGCTGTATACCTATCTCTCTTAACTTCATTACAGAATGTTGAGTTGGTTTTGTCTTAAATTCTCCAGATGTTGAACCTAAAAATGGAACATATGTTGTGTGTATATAGCATGTTCTACCTTCTTTTTTCATCTGCCTGATTGCTTCTAAAAATGGTAAGCTTTCTATATCTCCAACTGTCCCTCCTATCTCAGCGACAACTATATCTTTACCTTCTCCGCATGCCTTTATTCTACTTTTTATCTCATCTGTTATGTGAGGTATAACCTGAACTGTACTTCCAAGATATTCACCTCTTCTTTCTTTTTGGATTACTGCATAGTATATCTTTCCTGTTGTGATATTGTTGGCCTTTGTCATTGTTATGTCAAGAAATCTCTCATAGTGCCCAAGATCAAGGTCTGTTTCTGCCCCATCCTCCGTTACATAAACTTCGCCGTGCTGAAAAGGGTTCATCGTTCCCGCATCAACATTTATGTACGGATCAAGCTTTATAACATTGACAGAAAATCCCATATCCTCAAGCAATGCCGATGAAACTGCTGTGACTATCCCCTTCCCCAAGGATGACATAACTCCACCAGTAACAAATACGAAATTCTCTGCCATTTTCAGATTCCAATGATATACATTTTGATTTAAAACTGAATTGATGATATTTTTTGAAAGGTTCAGATGAAATTTATTCATGGTAATTCACATTCAAACGAAAAAATTGATATAATTTGGTCAAGATAATAAGCTGGAGAAATAAGGATAGAATGTACGAGAGAGAAAGATATATTCGGAGAGATAGTAATTGAACTACTCCATCTTATAGAAGATGGGGCTTCCTGCCTCAACGAGGCTATAAGCCTCTCCACAGTTCGGGTAGTTCCTGCCCTACCACCCTTGACAACCCTTTGGTTATCAGGGTTATAATTATAATCCGAAACTGACTCAAGTATTTGCAATTCATCTCAACCATGTAGAGGATTGAGACTTCTCGCAAGATTCAGTTTAAAGAGTTTTATCCTGGAAGGTGAAAACAGGGGATAAATAATAGTGGATGATAAAAGATACAAAGCTATAAGAAAATAAAATATTTTTTCTCATTCTTCCATTTTACTTATCATTGGTCCAGATGATTGGAACACTTCATAAAGATATAAGATTTTTAAATTTAAATCATCTTAAGAATCTGTTGTATAAAATTTAGAATTATGAATAAATATAGGTTAAGGCTTAAACTTTCTACAAGGTTTGTATTGTTTTTCTTCCCTTTTCTTATAGGAGATATAATTATCCCGATCGTTTTTCTCTACCTTATAGATCAGATTCCAAATCCTACACCTGCTTTGACTTTGCTGAAATACTTGATAATAGGTATTTTTGGTTTTTATTTTTTTGTTATAATTGGTCTTATGGTGGGAGCAATATATTACGCGGAAAGACCAGTAGTTAAATTCTTGAATAAGTTAAAAGATATTATTCAAAGGAACTCAGAGGAGCTTTTGAATGAAGAAGATTTCACACAGGATTTTATATTTTTGAAGTTTGAAGATGAATTTACTGATTTAGCCAAGACCATAAATGATCTTATAAGGTTTCTACTTGAGAAGAAAAAGTCTGTTGAGAATCTTTCAGTGGAAATAATAAATGCTGGTGTAAAAGCTTCATCTTACGCTCTGCAGATTAAATCAGGTTCTGATTTGGTTTCAAAGGAAGTAGAAAGGTCGTCGATGAATTTTGATGGTTTGAAACAGTCTATTGTAGAGATAACGAATAGAATAGAGCATATAGCTCATTCCATAGATAATCTCAGGGAATTTTCTAAAAGTGGTAAAGACAAGATATCTGGATCGCTTTCATCTATGACAAAAGTTATAGAAACGATCAGTCAGGTTGCGGAAATAGCAGATAAAATATCTTCTGTTATGAAAAAGGTAAATGAATCTGTTTCTTTCATCGAGGATGTGACAGATCAGGTGGATTTGCTAGCCTTAAATGCAGCTATAGAAGCGGCCCGAGCGGGGGAACATGGGAGAGGTTTTGCCGTGGTTGCAGATGAAGTCAGAAAACTTGCAGATAGAACTAGGAAGTCGGCTGTTGAGATAAAGCAGAATATAGAGGAAGCAGGAAAGGTAGTAGATAGCGCGGTTCAACTCATTATTTCTTTAAAAGGTGAAGCTGAAGGAATAATCAGAGTCTCTGATCTTATTGTAAGCGAGTTTGAAAATATGGTATCAGGTATATCAAAAATACATGAGAATACCACTGCTGTAGCATCTGCTGCTGAGGAGCAGGAAGCAATAATCAAAGAGGTCGTTAAATCTGCAGAAAGTGTTTCAAGGTCTGTTGAGGATTATAAAAAAGTCGCAGAAGATTTGTTTGAGTTCTCAAAAGATCTTTCAAAATTAACTGAAAAGCTTAAAGTTATATTCAGCCGTTAGATAATTTAATAAGATGGAAAATGCTATATCTTATTTCCTTATTTTTAAACTTAAACCTATGAAATCGAATGTGTTTAAATTTTCCCTAATATTTTTGGTCTTTTTTTTGGGTGTTTTCAGTCATGTTGCGCGGGGACATGAAGAACAAGAGAATAACGAAGGAATTCAAGTCTATAAAATTTTTGATCCATCAAGGATTTTTGAACATATGCATAATAAAGTTGTTCATTTCCCGATCGCTTGTGGTATGGTTTCAGCTTTGTTTGAAATAATATCTTTCAGATTTTCGTATTTTTCTACTCCAGCGAACATTTTGTTAGGAATTTCTTCTTTGAGTGCAATAGGGGCTTTCTTGTCTGGAAAATCAATCGAGGAAGAATATGAAAGGGAAGTAAAAGATAATTCTATCCTTCACAGTGCTCTGGAGCTACATGAAACTTTTGGTTTCGTTACAATGATAGTTTATTCTCTTGCCTTAGTTCTTAAATTCATACCAAAGATGCAAAGAGTTGCTTCCGTTATTGTGATACTTATGGTGCCTATAATAGGTATTACTGGTTATCTTGGGGGACTTTTAGCACATTAAAATATTTTTTAATTTTGTTTCATGTAGAATTTAAATTCAATCAAGTACATGCTTTTGTGGTATTATACATGTGAAAATTCCTTCAAAAACTTTTTCATCTTTTCTAAAAGATGCAACCTGTACTTTTATTTTTCTGCCCTCTTGTGATATAACCTTTGCTTTTGATATTATTATATCTCCAACTTTTGTTGGCTTGAGGAATTTCACTTCTGCACCTGCAAGGACAACTAATGGGTGATTAACAGCAACCATTGCTGCATAATCTGCTGCCGAAAAAGTAAATCCACCGTGAACCAATCCTCTTTCATCAACAGCCATTTCATCGGTAAGCTCGATCTCAATTTCAGATTCACCTTCTTCCAATTTTATGATTCTTCCGCAGTATTTTGGATTAGCTTTCGTATGTGTTTTTTGTTCCATCGGCTGATATTATATTTCTATTTCCCATTTACCAAGTCCATACTTTGGCTGAATTACAGTATTTAGCTTGAGTTTTTTGACTATATCATCAATTTTCTTATAGTTTTCGGGAGAGACTTTTATTGTTTTTCCTTTGTGTTTTGCTATTTTGAGCATAGTTGTATGAAGGTTCAATATATCTGAATTCACAAAACCTTCGTTGCATGTTGGACATCTTGACATGAGAGTTTTCTTTAAGCTGTAGCCGGATTTTTTTCTTGATATTTCAAGAAGTCCAAGTCTTGTCAGCCCAAATACTTTTGTTTTATCCTTTGATTTCTCCGCTAATCTTTTTATTTCGTTTATCATTTTGTTCTTGAGTTGTTTGCTTTTTATATCTATCAGGTCTATTATTATTATCCCACCAATCCTTCTGAGCTCAATTTGCCTTATCGTTTCTCTTATAGCCATGAGATTAGCTTGGTAAGCCGTTATATCTAAATTTTCTGCCCCGGTAAAAGAAGCTGTATTAACATCTATAGCCGTAAAAGCCTCCGTTTCATTAAAAATAAGCCTTATCCCACCTTCTATTTCTATTTCATCTTTGAGAAGATTAAAAAACTCATCCTCAAGTTTGTATTTGGAAAATATAAAGGGTTCTTCTTCATAAACAAATTCAATTTTATCTACCATTTTAGGTATGTATTCCTGAACAGTCTCTTTAATTTTGTTGAGTGTTTCCTTTGAGTTGCTTATAAACTTTCTAATGTTAGATGAAGCAAATTCTCTGACAGTTTTCTGGATTGTATCTGTATCTGACCAAAGGAGCGTTGGAGGGGGAACAGTTTCTATCTTTTGTTTTATTTCCTTCATCGATTTGTAAATACGGTTAAAATCTTCTATGATTAATTCTTCCGGGATGTTTTCTGCTTCTGTCCTTGCAACAACCCCGAATTCGCCATTTATATCTTCATGAAGTTTTTGAACTATCTTTTTGAGGCGATTCCTTTCATACTTAGATTTTATCTTCTTTGAAACTCCGTTTTTCTTTTCAAAGGTGAGAACTATGTATTTTCCAGGTAAGGTTGGATTGTCTGTTACTTTTGCTCCTTTACCATCTATGCTTTCTTTTTTCACTTGTATTACTATCTCTTGTCCAACTTTGTATTCACTTGTTTTCTCTTTTGAAGGAACAAACATATAAACATTTCTTTCTGCACCAACATTTATAAAAACTGCCTGCAACGATGGTATTACATCTTGTATGATTCCCTTGTATATGTTCCCAACACTTACTTCTTGCTTTAGCTCAGGTATTTCTATTATAAAATCCTTAACTATTCTGTTTTCACTTACGCATATTCTTGTCCAGTATGGTAGTTCTTCTACATATATTTCTTGCCCGCTTGATAGATCCTTTTTTATATCCTCTTGAACTTCCTTTGGTAAATCCTTTTCATCAGTTATGTTCTTGTTTTGGGCATCCATTTTTTATGCACTCCAAAAGTTCTTTTCTAAATATTTTTACTATTTTCTTAGCTGGCAAAGATCCTGCATCAACATGAGCACATATGGCGGTTCCAGGGATACTAGATGCTATATCTTCTATCGTCTCTATATCTTTCTCTTCCGCTTTACCTTTAACTATCTTCTCAAAAAGATACTCAAGAAACCTTGTTCCCTCTCTACAAGTTGTGCATTGGCCACATGATTCTTCTGCGTAAAATTTTACCATGTTCAGAGCAACTTTCGCAACACATTGACATTCACATACTACAACTACAGAGGCTGTTCCTAAAAATGATCCAAACGATGCTATGGATTCAAAATCTAATGTTGCTTTTTCAACTTCTTCTGGGGTAAGAGGAGGTGCTGACGTTCCGCCAGGTATAACCATCTTTATACCCTTCCCGCAAGAGGTTCCACCTGCAATTTCTATAAGTCTCTTTAGTGGGAAACCCATAGGTAGCTCGTATATCCCTGGGTATTTTACATTTCCCGATATGCAAAATAGTTTGTTTCCTGTGCTTTTTTCTTTTCCAATGCTTTTGAACCAATCTGCTCCGTTCTTTATTATCATCGGAATTGCTGCAAGTGTTTCAACATTATTAACACAGGTTGGATAGTCTAAATATCCTTTCTGAGCAGGATATGGAGGTCTTGGTCTTGGATGTCCCCTTTTTCCCTCAAGAGAATTGAGCAACCCTGTCTCTTCTCCAACTATGTATGCTCCAGCACCTTGCATAAGCTCTATACGGTAATCTATACCAAACTTCTCTTTTACATAAGGCTTTGCCTCTTCAATTGCTTTCCTAATCACTTGAGCCTCTTTGAAATATTCTCCTCTTATGTAGATAATCAATTCCCTTGTACCTATAGCGTGTCCTGCTATCATCATCCCCTCAAGTAATAGATGCGGAGTAAAAGACAATATGTATCTATCTTTAAATGTGGCTGGTTCACCTTCATCAGCATTACATACTAGAAATTTTCTCCCTTCTTTCGGTATAAAGCTCCATTTCATCCCTGTTGAGAATCCAGCCCCACCCCTTCCCCTTATGCCTGACTTTTTCACCTCTTCTATCACTTCATCCGCTTTCATATTCAAAGCTTTTTTGAGTGATTCATATCCTCCAGATTCAAGATAGGCTCTCAAAGATGCATCTTTTTTCAAAAATAGGTTAGTAAATACCGGATTAAACCCGTCTATTGAACCTCTTATTTTCTCTATCGAACTTTCAATGTTTACTTCTACCATAATCCTATCAAAGAGGAGGATCTTTTTATATTATGATATCGTTTAGGAACTCAATGAAGAGCTGGGTTGATTGCTGAAAAAATTTGTTATTTCCGCTCTTCTCCCTTAGAGCATTTTCAATATCTCTTATTTTATCTTTGGTTATAGTTTTTATCTTGTTTTCATTTAGGGTTTTTCTAATAAAAGCAAGAACACTCCTTCTCTTATCAGAAGCTCCAGGATATCCTTTGATTTCTTTTTTTATATATTTTTCAAAATATTTCCAGCTGAGCTTCCAGTCAAATGGTAACATCTTGAACTTCTCGCCTTGCATAAGACCCTCCTTTTTCAGATTTATATACATTGATGAAAATAATTGTAGTATTTTCAGATTTTTTTGTGTTATATTATACTCAGTAGTTTGTCTGTGAAAGAAATTCAAAAAATGTGAAATGAGATCTTGATTTGAAAAAAATAAAAAGCAATATGGTAATGTGTGATAGGTGGATAAAAAAGATGGCAAGAGAATATAAGATGATTGAACCATTTGAGGAGTCTTTGGTTGCCAAAGGTAAGGTTTCTTACGGTGTATCTTCATATGGATATGATTTTAGGGTTGCAGATGAATTCAAAATATTTACAAATGTTGCTTCCACAATAGTTGACCCAAAGAACTTTGACGAAAGATCATTTGTGACTATCAGGGGAGATTTCTGCATAATACCTCCAAATTCTTTTGCTCTAGCAAGATCTGTTGAGTATTTCAGAATACCTAGAGATGTTTTAGGTATATGCGTTGGGAAATCAACATATGCAAGGTGCGGAATTATAGTAAATGTCACTCCACTTGAACCGGAGTGGGAAGGGTATCTGACAGTTGAGATATCAAATACAACTCCTTTGCCAGCTAAAGTTTATGCCTTTGAGGGAATAGCCCAGCTTATATTCCTTAAGGGAAATGAAGTCTGTGAAATTTCATATTCTCAAAGGAAGGGAAAATATATGAAACAAAAGGGTATAGTCCTACCTCATGTTGAAGGAGCTTGAGAACTTAAGACAGAAAATAGATAAAATAGACAAGAAGATAGTTGAACTTCTTGATGATAGAGCTTCGGTTGCTAAGAAAATATATTTGTTGAAACGCAAAAACAATATACCAGTTTTTGATGTCTTGAGAGAAGACGAAAAAATATCGTGGGTTCAAAGCTGTGTTAAACATTTTCCTAAAGATTCTGCAAGAAAGGTTTTTGTAGAGATATTTTCTGGAACAAGAAAATTAGCTAAGGATATGAAGGTTGCATATCTTGGGCCTGAAGGGAGTTTTTCACATCTAGCTGCAGTTAATGTTTTCGGCTCATCCGTGGAATTTTTACCAGAAGATCTTTCTGGTATATTCGAAAAAGTACAAAGATCTGATGTAGATTATGGGGTTATCCCAATAGAAAACTCAAGAGATGGACTTGTTGGAGAAACTTTAGACCTTTTACTTGAAAGTAAAGTAAAGATAATATATGAGGTTTCTATGAAAGTCTCCTTTTGTTTCTTTTCTAATGCCGATAGCTTAAAGAATGTTAAAAGGATATATTCTCACCAAAAGGCTATAATTCAGTGTTCAAAATGGATAAGAGAAAACTTAGGAAAGGTTGATGTGGTATATACAAGCTCAACTTCTGATGGAGCTAAGAGAGCCTATGAAGATATTGAAGGAGGAGCTATAGCATCGGAAGAAATATCAAAAATAATGAATTTCAAAATTTTCTATAAAGACATCCAAGATTCTGTGGATGAGAGGACTGATTTTGCTATTATATCAGCTGACGAGGATATTTTTGTTTCTCCGAAAAGGAAGATTTTGAATCCAAGAATCTCTTTTTGTTTTTCCGTTTTAGATGAGCCTGGAGCTTTGTTCAAGGCACTCTATCCAATAGCTAGGAGGAAAATAAATATGAAAAAAATACATTCAAGACCAGATAAAATAACAAAAAGATATAATTTTTTCGTGGAAATAGAAGAACCTAGGAATGAGAAAATTGTATATAAAACTTTTGAAGATATAAAGAAAAACTCGGTTTTTTTTAGAGTATTCGGTAAATATCCTTATAAGGTTATCTGAAAGATATTATAAGGCTATCTGAAAAACATTCTCTTTAAGATTTTTCCATTATTCTCTCAAAAACCGTTGACATCAGAACAGGTATAAGGATTGTTCCTTGAAAGAATTTTCTCACCCTGTAAAAGAAGTATTGGGAACACCTGATATCCTGAGAAACACAAGGAGAGCCAAAGAAATCAAGGAAATTTGTAGAAGGGATTTACTAAACTTAAGTGCTGTGTCAAAAGATTTTTATCCTCTACTTAAAAATTTATGCTAGAGGAAATTGACAATTTTTGGTACATATTTATTTGACAAAGCACTTAAGTTTTATGGAGCTTATAATGAATCTTCAAATCAATCAGAGGGTTGTTATTCTTTCTTGTAGATGAATAAAACTATTTTAGTATAGATGAATAAATACATATTTATGAAGCTAAAAGATGGAATTAGGAGCTTTTCCGAAAAATCCTGGCCTGCACCAATGCCAAATCTTCCAAAAACATTACATTACTCCAAATTGTGAAAAGATGTTCAAAAGATTTTTACCTATTATTTGAATGAAGATATTTACCTCAAAATTATTTGGTTTTTGGTATCCTTGACCAATTATGTTTCCTCTATATGCAGCTGGAACCGATGATCTTAGAAAGTCTTTATTTATGAAAAGAAATCCATAGATATCTGGACTTTGTAGCATCACATATGGCAAAATTGAAAATATTCCGTCCTGGGGTATTGGTTCATATTTGATATTCATAGCAGCGTTCCTCTTTTTCGTAAAGTGCTGTTCATCTGCAAAATATAGACTTCCTCTACAGCCAGATTGGATCGTATTACCACTGAGATCCATTATTTCCTCCTTCAATATACAAAATCTTACACAATCTTTTTCATTCCTTTCTATGCATATTTCTTGTTGATCTTTTTGATCTCGACAATCTTCTCCACAGTAGTTGTCACAAGCTTTACCTTCGACCGAAATCGGAGTTAATACGCATTGCTGATACCTTATATTGCACCTCTCGTCTGATTTTTTGAAGCAGTATCTTGTTTTTGGGTATTTACAAAAAAGCATGAATATAGGATTATCCTCTGCTAGTGGTGAGACATTTGGAGATTCAGATATACATTCCCACTCGACTATAAAATTATTATCTTTTGTCCAAGCTGGTAGGATATCTCTTATGCTTACTGGCTTATCAAACAATGCTTTTAGAGAAAAACCTATCTGGTCTGGGATTATACCTTTTATAAAGCCCGATATAAAACCAGGGTTTATGATACTTCCTATATTTGAAAGAAGGTTAGGAGGTAATCCGCGCCCTCCGACTGCTGATACTATTGTGTTTATTATAGTATCAAATATTCCTGTTTTCAGGATAGCAACAATTAAAAATGATGTTATTTCTGCTATGTCTCCCCATTTGGTCATGGTACCTTCATCAACACTTTTAATTATATTACCAAAAAAATACTTGAGATCTGGAGGTGGTATGTTTATTGATGCTACCATCTTCCCCTTCTTATCTGTTAGTTCTTTATCGTAAAAATAAGTTGAGGAAGTCGGAAAAGAAATTAGGCCAACTTTCTCGCTTTCACCAGATATTTCAAGGCTTATTACATCATCATCTTGATCATCTTGTTCAGCAAGTATGGAATCATAGAATTTTATCCCATATTCTGACATCTTTTTTATAGATAGTGGTATATCTTCTTTCATGTACTGCAAACCCCGTTTTTGTTCTATGCCTAGGAATGTCTCTCTTTCATTTAAAATGAATGGTATAATATTCATTATCACTATTTTTGGGTCCTTCTGTATAGCTGCTAGGCCACCAATTTCTTCTATATAATTATATATCCTTGCCATATTTCTTACATCGACGTGTATGTCAATTGAAATTATTAACTTTAACACACTTTCAACTAACCTAAACAGAGAAGAAAATAAAGCTGCGTCAGTCTTATCAACCTCTCCAGTTATTGAGATTTGCCAGAATATCGTATCTTTGAATTTTATTGTCCATGTTATTCTCTCAATATAAAAACTCCAGTCTTCTGGAGATTCTGCAGCTATATCAGAGTTTTCAAGGATAAGAGATATTGGTTGTAGAAGGTTTGAATCTACTACATAAAAGATTATATCATTTAGAGTGGGTTGATCATTTTGTGATTCCGCATCGGTTTTCAATCTTGGTGAAAATCCTCCTATAACCTGAACTATTATGTTCCCGATCTCAATAACCACTCTCTCTACTTGCTTGAAGAGAACCATGGCTTGTACCATGGCCATTCCCATCCTCGCTCTTGGATTTCTCGGATCCTTCTCTATAACCTTTGAGAAATAATGTGATGCATTTACCAGATCGTCATTTTGCAGGCTCTCTATACCTTTTCTTATAATGGAATCTATATTTTCCTCCTTTTTCTTGCATTGTGAATATGAAAGAGTAATCAATAAGAGTATAGAGATAAATCTTTTCATCCTTTTTATTTAATTTAATGTAAGAAAGTTTATTATTCCAGAAATCGTGAAAATATACTAATTCTTGTTTTTTCCTTGAGCAATTGATTTGAGATACTCCTCAATAAATTCGTTTATTTCGCCATCAAGAACTTTCTCTGCCTGTGTTGTTTCGTAGCCTGTTCTGTGATCCTTTACAAGCTTATATGGGTGAAGTATATAGCTCCTTATTTGGTTTCCCCAGCCTATTTCCTTCTTTTCAACTAAACTCTCTTTTTCTTCCTGTTTTTTCTTCATTTCAAGCTCATAGAGTCTTGATTGTAATATTTTCATTGCTATCTGTTTATTTTTGTATTGAGATCTTTCGTTTTGACACACAACTACGATACCTGTCGGGATATGTCTTATTCTCACAGCCGAATCTGTTTTATTCACATGCTGCCCTCCGGGACCAGAAGCCCTAAAAGTTTCAATGATTAGATCATCTGGATTTATTTTTATTTCTATGTTATCATCTATTTCAGGATAAACTGTCACGGCTGCAAATGATGTGTGCCTTCTTCTTGAAGCATCAAATGGTGATATTCTTACAAGTCTGTGTATTCCTGATTCCCCTTTTAAAAATCCGTAGGCAAATTCTCCTTCAATGAGGATGGTTACGCTTTTTATTCCAGCTTGCTCTCCTGGTAACTTATCTATTATTTTAACTTCAAATCCTTTCTCTTGTGCCCAGCGCATATACATTCTCAAGAGCATACCTGCCCAGTCCATACTTTCTGTTCCCCCAGCTCCTGGAGTTATTTCAACTATAGCATTTGATCTATCATGCTTTTCTGAAAGCATAAGTGTAAACTTTAGGTCCCATACATTCTTCCTTGCCTTTGGAATTAACTCATGTAGTTCCTTCAGAATATCCGGATCTGGCGTCTCCTCCCACATCTCAAGAAGTCCTTCCATATCTTCAACCGATTTTTCCGCTTCTTCAATTCTTTTTATCTCTCCCTCAATCATTTTTTTCCTTTTGAGAAGTTCAGATATCTTGCTATGATCTTTCTCTGATTCAAGAATTTTGTCTATATTTTGTATCTCTTCCAAAAGCTTCTCCTTGTTTAGTAATTCTTTTAAACTACTAAAGGTGTTTTTTATCTCTATAATCTCGTTTTGTATTACCTGTATGTTTTTCTCCAAAGCCATAAAAAGATTTAATTTATTAGAAATTAGAGCCTTTCTTGTTTTTCCTGCTTTCTTTTTGTTAGACAGAACTATTATTATGAACTTGAGATGTTTTCTGGAATAGTAGAGCGTACAGGGATAGTTAGAAAAATATTAGATCTTTCAGGAGGAGGTAAGAAAATTTTTGTTCAAGCTCCTCTAAAGGTTAGATTAGGTGATTCTATTTCTGTTAACGGTGCATGCCTTACAGTTTGCGGTTTCAAAAATGGAATCCTGGAGTTTGACTTATCTCCTGAAACATTGCAGAGAACAAATCTTAGATATTGCTCAGTCGGTGATCATTTAAATCTTGAAAGATCCCTTAAATTTAATGGAACAGTTTCCGGACACCTTGTTCAAGGTCATATCTTGACTACAATTAAAATCCTCTCTATAAAACATAAAGGAGATTTTCATGAGTTTGAATTTGAAATGAAAAATGAGATAAAACCATATATCATTCACAAGGGATTTGTAGCTCTAGATGGTATATCTCTAACGGTATCTGAAATATCAAGAAGATCTTTTTCAGTCCAGATCATTCCTCTGACATACAAAATAACTAATCTAAAGTTTAGAAAGGAAAATGACCAGGTAAATTTTGAACCGGACATGTTTGTAAAAACAATAGTAGATAGACTTTTGGAGATAGTAAAAGATAAGAGAACCTTCAGATCTTTAATGAGTAGAGGAAAGTAGAAAAGTTTTTATGCCAGAATAAATCAAAAATCAAAAATTTTAAAATCAAGTATATGACAAGAAATCTTTTTATTGTTTTTTGGTTTTTGTTAGGATTACAGTTTTGCTCCTCACAACAAGGAGAAAAAGATTTTAAAATAAGCGAGTATAGAAATGTAGGAGATGATAAAGTGAGTATTGTTTTAGATTTCGTTGGGAATCTGGAACCAAGGAAAACAGTAAGGTTTTTTGCAGTAGGGCACAGAATAGATATCAAAAAGCATCTTGAGAACGAACAGACATTCTATGAATCTTATAAAAAATACATGGACATAATAAAACCTTATTTTTCAAGAAGATATATAAACTTTGTTGTTTTTGAAGAGCATGCGGGATTGCCGCTTATTTTCTTTGGAGAAAGGGGAAAAACAGCAAGAGAACAAGCAAAAAAAGCTTTTGAGGCTTCGGTTTATATCTTTCCGAAGTTGTCCCAAACTATATCTTACTACACTAAAAAATTTCCGGATGTTTCAACTCTACAGGGAAGACAATTATTTTTAGCCCTTACAGATACAACATGGAGAGTTTTTTACAATACATTTTCATCTCTTGCGAAAGAATACGGGGTATATGTGGCCTCGTGTCAAAACACCTCGTATCCTGCTATTGAAAAGAAGTCATCAGGTGATATAGAAAAGTTTGTAGATGAAGTTATTCAAGATAGAACGTTTTATTACGAAGCTACAACATCAGATGTATGGAATACGTGCTTTATATTTTCTCCAGATGGTCAGATAGTTCATAAAACGAGAAAGGTAAATCTTGTTCCATCTGAGAAAAACGATTTGCAGTTTTCATCGGGTAGATACGAAGAACTTGAGGTTTTCAGAGTTCCCGGAACAGAGTTAGATGTTTGTATTGCAATTAGTTTAGATGCTTTTGTTCCAGACTACATAAGGATTCTTGATGAAAAAGGGTGTGATGTTTTACTTCAACCAGATGCAAATGCTGGAGCTTGGGCTGGAATGGGAGGACTTGGCTACTGGCAGACCTATGAGTGGATTGTTTCTACTTTAGGAAGCATACAAACACAGTATTATATAGGTTGCACAAATCCCCATGTTGCTTTATTCCTTGAAGGTAGAGAAAGAAGGTGCGATTTTCAGAAGATACAAATAAGCTGGAAGAAGAGCATATTATTCAATGTAAATCCTATGATGACTGGTAACCTCTTTGATACAGTATTTGACGGACAAACTGCGATAACTGGCAGAGATGGAAGAGCCAGAAGAAACATAAACTATATAGGGAATCCTCCAATTGATGAAATGAAATTCAACGGTGAGCTAAATTTCCCGGAAGGTGGTTTTATAGTTCTCGGACCATGGAGTTTTGATATAAACAATACACTATCACTGGAGGAGCAGCAAAGAATAGCTCGTGAATATCAATCCTCTTTGTCACAAGGAGGACAAAATGAGAATAAATATATATCAACAGTTGTAGGAGCAGATTTATCTGTTCAGTGATGCTTTGTGATTCCCAAGATAATTTCGCAAATACTTTCCTGTTATGCTTTTCTCCTCTCTGATTATCTCTTCTGGATAGCCCTGAGCTATAACATATCCTCCTTTTTCTCCTCCTTCAGGACCAAGATCTATTATGTAATCTGCTGCTTTTATGAAGTCAAGGTTGTGCTCTATGGCTATAACTGTGTTTCCCATATCCACAAGTCTCTGTAATACTTCTATAAGGTGCCTTATGTCTTCAAGATGAAGTCCCGTTGTCGGTTCATCAAGTATATAGAGGGTTCTGCCAGTTGATTTTTTAGAGAGTTCTTTTGCGAGCCTTACCCTTTGAGCCTCTCCTCCCGAAAGATTCGTTGCAGGTTGTCCAAGTTTTATATATCCAAGCCCAACATCTTTCAAAACTTTGATTTTATCTCTTATAAAAACTTGATTCTCAAAGAACTCAAGAGCCTCATCAACTGTCATATCAAGTATTTCCGCTATGTTTTTACCTTTGAATCTAACCTCAAGTGTATCTCTGTTGAACCTCTTTCCTCCACAGGCTTTACAAGTTATATACATATCAGGAAGAAGCTGCATCTCAACTTTTATGAATCCTTCACCTCTGCACTCTTCGCATCTACCTCCTGGAACATTAAAAGAGAAGCGCGAGATTGTATATCCTCTTGCCCGTGATTCGGGAAGTGAAGCGAATAACTCTCTTATTGGTGTAAATATCCCAGTATAAGTTGCTGGGTTTGAGCGTGGAGTTCTTCCTATCGGAGCTTGATCTACAAGTATTACTTTATCTATACATTGAATTCCTTCAATTGAATCAAATTCTAGTGGTTTTTCCTTTGAATCCCCGTCAAGAATCTTTTTGATCGCAGGATACAATGTATCTACAACTAATGTAGATTTGCCTGAACCTGAAACTCCGGTTACGCACGTGAAAAGTCCGACTGGAAATTTTACATTTACATTCTTGAGGTTTCTTCCTTTTGCACCCTTGATTATTATCCATCTCCCGTCAGTATTTTTTCTTCTTTCTGATGCAGGTATATCCCTTTTACCTGACAGATATGCACAGGTTAAAGATTCTGATTCCCCGTTTACTTCCATTGGTGTTCCATAGAAAACAATTCTTCCCCCGTATATCCCTCCACCCCTTCCAAGATCTATTATAATGTCCGATTTTTCTATCATTTCCCTATCGTGCTCAACGACAACAACGGTATTTCCAAGATCACGAAGTTTTCTGAGAGTATTGAGTAGCCTATCTATATCTCTCGCATGAAGACCACATGTTGGCTCATCAAGGACATAAAGAACCCCAGAAAGTTTTGACCCAAGTTGTGCGGCGAGTTTTAACCTTTGAGACTCACCACTTGATAAAGTTGAAGATTCTCGTGAAAGCTCAATGTATCCAAGCCCAACATCTTTTATAAACTCAAGCCTAGATAATATCTCTGTCAGAATCTTTTGAGCTATCTCTTTTTTCTCTAAAGGAAAATCAAAACCCCTAAGAAATTCATACAGATCTTCAACAGTCATTGTTGTAAGTTCGTGTATATTTTTCCCCCCAATATAAACCGAAAGAGATTCTCTTTTGAGCCTTGAACCATTACACTCTGGGCATGTGAAAGAGGAAATGTATCTTTCAACCTCCCAGTAGTATCCATCCTCATACCTTTCCCAAAGGTATTCTATTATTCCTTTTTGGTTTTCTAACCCTTCTCCATGAAGAATTGCATTTTTTACTTTTTCTGGCAGCGTATTCCATTTCTGGTGGAATACATCTTTCTTGAAAGTTCTTTTTACTTCTTCAAGAAGCTCTATCAGTTCATCTGGTATGTTATTCTTGTATGGTCTCAAGGCTCCATCTTTTATTGATTTTTCCGGGTCTATAACTAGTTCTTCATCTATTTTGAGGATTTTACCAAGACCATGACATTTTGGACAAGCTCCGTAGGGAGAATTGAATGAGAAAATTCTCGGAGATATTTCTTCAAAAGAAAAAGAGCATTCGGAACAGGAAAAAACTGTAGAATAAGATTTTGAAAACTTTATACCATCTGGAAGTTCTCCTTCAATGAGTATTAAGCCCTTTGATATATCTTTTGCTTGTTCTATTGAAGATGTTACCCTTCTTCTTGTGTCATCATCTTTTTTGATTATAATTCTGTCAATGAGGATTTCTATATTGTGCTTTTTATTTTTATCAAGCTGTGGTATATTTTCAAAAAGATCGTAAACAATCCCATCAATTTTAGCTCTCGAAAATCCCCTTGCCCTCCAAATCTCAAGCTCTTTTTTGTATTCTCCTTTTTTTCCTCTGGCGTATGGTGAGAATATAAAAATTTTTGTACCCTCTGGGTATCCCATCACCATATCTGATATTTTCTGAGGTGTTGTGGCAGATATTGGGATAGAGCAGTTCGGACAGTGTGGTTCCCCAACTCTTGCAAAGAGTAATCTAAGGTAGTCGTATATTTCTGTGGATGTAGCAACTGTTGATCTTGGATTCCATCTTGCACTTTTTTGGTCTATTGCTATTGCGGGGGAAAGTCCTTCAACTGAATCAACATCTGGCTTTGGCATTTGTTCTATAAACTGCCTTGCATAAGATGAAAGACATTCAACATATCTTCTCTGACCTTCTGCAAAAAGTATGTCAAAAACTAAAGAGGATTTACCAGATCCAGAAACACCACTTACAACTACTAGTTTGTTCTTAGGAATTCTTACATCTATGTTTTTCAAATTATTCTGCCTTGCTCCCTTTATGTAGATAAAGTCAGAGGACATAAAACATATATGTTATATCCTTTATTAGCATAAAATACGTTTTTCTGATTTCTCGGGGGATAACTAATTGGAAAATTTCGTGTCCAAAAGGTACAAATGAGATCCTTTATTTAGTTTTCTTGGTTTATCTCATAGTATTTCATCTGGTATGGTTTTACTTCATATAGATATTTATCAATTTGTCCTGATGAGACACTTATTTCATAGTGAGTCCATTTTTCTCCATCGTATTTGATTAATCCGCCAAAATAATCACCACCACCTCCAATCCATATATTCCCATCATCATCTATCGCAAGATCATATATGTAGAATCTAAAATTTTCTTCTTTATAAATCACCCATCTATTGCTTCCATCAAATTTTCCAATTAAGCAATCCCAGGCATTACAAAATGAAAACCAAATGTTCCCAGAGTTATCTGACAAGATGTGATCGACTCTTCTCTGTTCTTCTGGCGAAATATTAAGCTTGCTCTTCTGATAAATCTTAGTTCCTAGTCCGTTGAATTTTATTATCTCATCAGCTTCACATCCTCCTATCCATATATTCCCTAAAATATCGGATCCGAGTGAACAAATATATTCTATTTCAGCTAGGTCTGAATTAGATGAATCAAATATTTCCCATTTTTCTCCATCATATTTTGCGAGCCTCTTCCCATTGCTATACCAGAGATTGCCTGATCTATCAAAAACGATAGAGATTTTACGGTCGGTGGGAGGAATCGGATCATACAATGTGAATTTTTGACCATCGAATTTGATAGGTCCGACAGGTTTTGATATCATATGACCAAGTATATCATAACCTATATTGTAGCCTGTGAGCCATAACTCTTTATTATTCTTCTTGTTCAATACAATATCTTCAGCGTGGTGACCTGGAAAACCAGGTATTTCAATCCATTTTTCATCAACGAATGCATAAATACCTTTGTCAGTAGAAATATATTTTTCACCATCTGGTCCAGCAGATATACTATAAGATTGATAAAAGTATTCAGACTTAAATTGCCTTATTTCTCCACTCTTTTGGTCAATATCAAATAGTCTATTACCTGATATAGCATATATATGACTTCCTTCAATAGTGATAGATCTGATATATACTGGGGTTTTAGAATTTTCTTTCGTTACCTTGCAGTATGAAATAAATCCTACAGCGAGAATTAAGAGCAAACAGTTAATCTTATTCCTAAACCCGGATGTAGGCACGCATATATTCATATTTTAAAACCAAACATCTTGAGATTAATTTTGTTGTTATAATTCCTAAAATCATCATAAATTAACTTTCGCAGTAGAGAACTTTATATATCAAATACCGCGTTAATAGCTAAAGATGATGCGCTACAGAGTTTCGTCAACTTATAAAACTAACTATCCAAGTAACTGGAGCACAAGCTGAGGAGTGAGTCTTGATATTGCAACCATAGCATTAGCGCTCTGCTGGACAACTTGTAAAGAAGTTAGCAGAAGTGCATCCTCATCAAACTTCGTATCTATTATGGAGGACCTTTGCACTTGAGCTATTATCCTTTGATTTTGAACTTGGGTTTGTGATACTTCTAACATGTTTTTGATAGTCCCAACACGAGCTCTGACATTTTCTACATACTCTATAGCCTCTCTTATAAGCGTCACAGCTGTCTCTGGAGCAGCACGAAGATCAAATGTGAACATCGTCCCACCGCCCAAAGATATGGAACCAAGTAAGTTCTCTGGCTCCAAGTTCGGTATATCAAACTGAACATAATCCATAAGAGAATTCACATTTGTGCCACGGAAGAACTTTGTCTCTTGCCTTTGAATTGTTATTACAATTGCATTAAGGGATGACCCAGGACCTATACCGCCACTAGATGCATTTTCAACATATACACGGAAACCCATGTTCACAAAGTCAAGAACCTGCGGACCTGTGAAGTTTATACGGATTGACTCAGTTAGGACCGCTGAACCATTAAGATAGAGTCCAGCTGTTGCTATTCCTCCACCTACACTGAAGCTTATTGACGCATATGAACCGTAGGATATAGAACTTGTAAACATACCTTGTAGAACACCGCTCTGACCTATGACAGTTACAAGGTTAGATACTGCATTGTCAGCTCGTGTTCCGGAGGCATATCCAGCTAAGTTTATACCAGAAACATCTATATCCTGTTTGTATATGGTGACAGGTTGTGTATTTGTTGTAAAGACTATCGTAACTGGTCCAACGACAAGGTTTCCTGAACCACCTCTGACAAGCTGCTGTTTTTGGAATATTGTGGAGCGAGCTAACTTTCTTATTTCTCTGTATAGTTCATCTGATGAACTTTGGAGAGTTGATATTTCGTTTGAGTCTGTAGATTGAGTAGCTCTTTCGGCATTCTGTCTCATCTTATCAAGAAGGTTATATATACCTTCTATGGTATCTTCTATTTTAGAGAGAACAGATTGTCCTTTTGTTATTTGTTCAGTAGCAAGCTGAAGTGTTGAGAGAGTTCTTGTTAGTTGGTTAGCTTCCACGAGAGCTCCGACATCTTCGGAGGCGGAGTTAACGCGTTTGCCTGTTTGGAGGCGCTTCATAACACCCCCAAGTTCTATTGTTGCCCGTCTTAGGTCTTCTGCTGATATTAAACCGAACTCATTTGTCCTTACTGGTATTGCCATTTTGGATCACCTCCCTGCATTGGTTTGGGGATCCAACCCCGTTTTATTAAAAAAATTAATAACTTTTTTTTAAAGAGTCAAGTTTTTGTGATTTTTTATGTTTTTTAATTGTGTTATTCATAATATATGTTCAAAAGGATTTTGTTTCTTTTCACGAGTTTAAAATTTTTTGAAGTATTCTTAATTTATTTTTGTTTCTATCTTTATTTTTTTTTACGAAGTTTTGATTTTATCTTCAGAGATTATTTTCTTGGCGATGAATATAGATATTGACATTGCTGTTGCTTGTGGTGGAACCCCACACGATTCGGGAAATACGCTAGTATCTGCTACATAAATGTTTTCAAGTCCTTTAATTCTTCCATCGCTTTCAAGAAATTCATGCCATCTTATTGTTGCTTGAGGGTGAACAGATATGAATGGTATTTGATATATATCGAAACTATCGAGATACTTTTGAACATCAGATTTGTTTCTTGCTCTTTGGATTTGGAATACCGAGGGAAGTAAGACCTCTTTTGCACCACTTTCAAATAGTATTTCTGAACTTGTGAATATTCCCTTTTTCAAGTCATTGACTTCATCCTTGTCAAGATAGTAATCTTTTATCTTGAAAATTTTGGAATCTTCAATATGCCCTTTAGGCTTATCATGGAGCATTACAGCAATGGTCGCTATGTTCTTGTATTTTCTCATGATTTCGTGATGTTCTTTTCCTTTTCCACTAACCGCTATAGAGAATGTTCCTGGGTGTAGAGCGTAGGGCATAAGAACAAATCCACCATCTTCTCTAAGGAAATCTAAACAGATCAGAGATATAGGTATGCCAATCCAGCTGTATATTTCTTCTTCAAATATTCCCATAACATAAGTTGATGGATGAAGGCAGACTCCTTGTGGATCCAAGATCTTTGATCGTCTTAATAGTATAGGAGAGGATATAGCTCCAGCAGATATTATAAATTTTTTTGCTCTGACCTTGATGATTTTTTCTCTGTGCTTGAATAGTATATGCTTTACTTTGTTTCTAGATCTTTCAATATAGATTGCTTTCGCATTATCTATTATGGCCCCCCCCTTTTTTTGAAATTCAGGGAGGATATCAGTTAGAGTTGAAAATTTCCTATTCCAGTAGCATCCTAACTCGCAGAACCCAACTTGCAGACAGTTCTTTCTGCTATGATCTGGAATGAAATAGTTTAGACCTAATCTTTCAATCCCTTCTTTTACCTTCAAATTGTTTGTGTTCATTGTGGTTATTTTTTCCGCTTTAACAATAGAAAAAACTTCATTTTGAAGTTCATAGAATTCATCTTTTTTTATTGGTAATCCTTTGCTTGACCATCTTTCATATATTTTTTCTGGGAGTTTTACAAATAGAGCAGTATTATGAACTGTTGAACCTCCCACAGCGTTTCCATATACTGTGATTATAGATAAATTGTTGTCTAAACTCAATCTATATAGTTTTGGTATCATATCATCTTCTTTTTCTGTAAATTCAGAAGGAAGAATCAGTCTCCCTTTTTCTAGTATTCCTACGGAGTATTTTTCGCAGAGTTTAAGTCCTACCAAACTTCCTCCTGCACCAGAACCAACAATGCATATATCAAAATGAAACTCATCTTTGTCAATTTTCAGGGGTTTTATAACTGGGTCGTTATACCTCTTCAGATTTGGTCTTCCTATAGCCCTACCTGTGTAGGATATATGTCCCCAATTTTCCCCATCGCAATAATACGGAAAAATAGTAAGTAGTTTTGTTGAAAACAGAACAGCTTTTTTTATCTTCACAGGAAGTCTTTCATACAATTGTTCTGGGATAAGGTAAAGGTAGTTTATTATATCTTCAATTGAGAATGATGTGAAATTGGATCTTATATTTTTTATGATCTGCCTTATTTTTTCTATTTGAAACTCTTTTACTTCTGTTCCTATTATTTCTGAAATTCTTTTTAGATTTTTTGAATTTTTCTTTTCAAGGTTCAAGCTTTGTATTCCAAGTAGTAATGTCAAACTTTTAAAGATATCTCTTTTTTTTGTATCAGTTTTTTGCTTTGGCATATCATTAATAAATCCTACTTTGTTTTAAAATATCTTCAGATCCTACCGAAGTCATCTTCTATTCTTTCTATGTCTTTTTCATCAAGAATTTCTCCTAACCATATTTCAATTATTTTGAGTGTTTTGCTTTCTGATATGTTCTCTATTCTGTGCATTTCACCTTCTTCTATTACCATTGAGTTTCCTTCTCGCATTATGAATTTAGAGTTTCCCTTTGTTATAAGTCCCTCCCCTTCGACTATGAACCACTTTTCTTTTCTGTGTTTATGCCTTTGAAGACTTAACCTTTTTTTTGGTAGAATAAAAAGTATTTTCACCTTGAATCTTTCATCTTCCCATAAGGTTATGTATCCACCCCAAGGTCTTATGTCTTTGTCAAGTTCTGTTTTATATTTTTTTATTAACTCTGAAACTATTTCTTCTTTATTTTCGCTCATAGGTATAAAAATATAGCAGAAATTGGAATATCATTATACATTCTCTGAATTTTCAAAAATAAAATCTTCTCTTATTCATAAAATTTATGATACATTGTTATTTATCTTGAAGATTTTTGATCATTACTTTCATAGTTAAAATTAAAAACTTTACAGAGTGAGATACATAAGTTTAAAAATTTATGTGGGATTAGCGATGTTTTAGACAATCGTTGAGATTCAAAGTTTTATTGAATAGTAGATTGTAATTTAGGCGCGATGTTCTTATGCGAAATAAAGATAGTTTATTAAAGTACCCTGATGTAGATTAAAGAAAATAAATATTTTTTTATTTTTTTTATTTCTTTATACTTCAGAATTTCAATACAATGAGGTTGTAAATTTAGAGGATGTGAATAATAAAAGGTTTGTATGGAGCATAATTAACAATCATAAAAAATTTTATTTCATTAAGCATAATCAAGTTTTATGATCTTAGATTATAAATCTCTCATTCTATTTGAATATTCTCATTGCTTTGCATGGTATGATTTGTCAAGAATTTTCGGGTTCAATGACAAAAAGAATTTGTTTTATTTTTAATTTTAGCATATCAGTGAAAATTATCAAAATTATGGAAAGAACTTTTTCTACCTCAAGAACAGATGCTTGGTGGGTTGATCTTGTGGCTTCCGCTTCTGTTTTTTCGCTTGCGATATTATATTCAATATTTAGAGCAGTAGAAGGGAATTTTTTTGAGTGGGGATCATATCTATCTCCAATTTATCCACTACCTTTGAAAAGTGCCTGGATTTCTCCGGCTTTCTTCACATTGTGGGTCCCGGCTGGTTTTAGAATTACCTGTTATTTCTGTAGAAGAGTATATTACAGGTCAATTTTCGCTGATCCACCTGCGTGTATGGTTAGAGAACCTAAGAGGAATTACAAAGGGGAATCAGCGTTCCCATACATTCTTCTGAACCTTCACAGATATTTTCTGTTTTTGGCTATAATTTTTGTCCCAATACACTGGATACATGCTTTGAGGAGCTTTTTCTGGGAACAGGGATTTACTGTTGGACTTGGTTCAATTATTCTCTTTGCAGACAGTCTGTTTCTTACTTTGTATGTTTCTTCATGTCATTCCTTAAGACATTTTTTAGGCGGGAGAGTAGATGTGTATTCACAAAATCCAGTAATATACCATTTTTGGAAATTTGTCAGTTCTCTTAATAGAAATCATGGATTCTTCTTCTGGGCTAGTTTGATATCTGTTGTCGTAGCCGACCTTTATATAAGACTTCTTTCAGCAGGTGTTATAAACGAAATTAGAATTTTTTAGAGGATATCCAAATTAGATCATTAAACATCTTGCCTTTGATTTAACTTACATTAAAATGAATTAAATGAAGTATTGTTTCGACTTCCTTTTATTTAGGTTTTATACAAAAATATAGAAATATCTTAATCGTAAATTAAACGGTAAATCTACCATATTTACGTATTGTAGAAAACCTCCAGATATTTTTGATATTTTCTGTAGTCCAACATTTTAAATTGAAGATTTGTGAAAATGCTATCTCGCTTTGTATGTTTTAAATCTAAACTTTATCTTTTGAAATTCGTTGGTATAATGTGTTTAGATCTCTATTTTTAGAAAAAGATTATTCCCGCATATCCGACAACTGATGATAAATCTCCGTTTACTTCTCCAGAATTTCCATAAGCTAGAACTTCTGAATTTTTCACTTTTATACCTTTTAAGAATGAGAGGAGAGAATATATTGGAGCAGCTCCGCACACGCTTATGTTCATATTGTAGCAAATATCTAAAAACCCGTCTGGATTTATTTCCTTTATCTTCTCAATAGCTGCTTTGTCTTTCTTACGAGAAACATCATCTTCCTCATAGTGGTTCATATCAGATGAAGCAACAATAAGGATATCTTCATATTTCTTATATACTTCTTTTAGAGCTTCAGCTATTACCTTTAGAGATTCCCTTCTAAGAGTTCTGATACATATCACATTTATTTTTATCTTTGGATTTATGAAATGTAATAATGGTATAAGCACTTCTGCAGAATGTTCTTTGTAGTGAGCCCCTGTATCCATTTGAAAAATTTCGAAATTTGAAAGAAAACTATTTATTTCTTCATCAATTTTCACACTGAACCCAGGAAAAATCCAGGATCCGGGCGGAAAAAGAGAAACTACTTCTCCATACCCCGTATGATTTGGGCAAAGTATTATAATCCTTTCCGGAACACTTATCGATGATATGGTTTTCCCAGCTATTTTTCCTGAATATATATATCCTGCATGTGGTAATATTGCTGCAATTGCTTTTTTAGTTTCATGGGACTTTGAAACTAATTCTCGAACTGCCATTTGAAGTTTTTCTGGAGATTCCGGGTAGAATATTCCCGCTACTGCTGGTTTCCTCTCTATCATTCCTTATTTTATATTTCCTTTACTCTGCTTTCTTTTTAGCTTTCTTACCCGTTTTTTCTTCTGATTCTTCTGATATTTCTAACTCTTGTTTTGATTTACCTTTTTCTCTTTTAGACCATACTATGTCGTGTGTGAGTACATTTGTATCAATTCCCGCCTCCTTTCTTATGTTTATCTCTATTTCTCTCTCTATCTCTTTGTGTTCCTCAAGGAAAGATTTTGCCTGATCTCTACCCTGACCAAGTTTTTCATCACCATATGATAGCCATGAGCCAGATTTCTTTATCACTCCATATTCAATTCCTGTATCTATAAGTTCACCTTCATAACTTATGCCCTTACCATATATTATGTCGATCTCTGCTTCTTTGAATGGTGGAGCTACCTTGTTTTTGGCTATTTTGATTTTTACTCTGGAGCCGATTGGATTTTCTCCCTCTTTTATTATTTCTATCTTTCTGACATCAATTCTTACTGAAGCGTAGAACTTAAGAGCTATTCCTCCTGTCGTGGTTTCAGGAGAACCAAACATTACTCCTACTTTTTGTCTAAGCTGGTTTGTGAATATTATTGTTGTTCCTGTTTTACTTATAGTTGAAACGAGTTTTCGTAGAGCTTGAGACATAAGTCTTGCTTGAAGTCCAATCTGCATATCTCCCATATCTCCTTCTATTTCCGCCTTGGGAACTAAGGCGGCTACAGAATCTATGACTATCAGATCAACTGCTCCTGTTGAAGCTAATTGCTCCGCTATTTCAAGAGCCTGTTCTCCGTAATCTGGTTGAGATATCAAAAGTGAATCTACATCAACACCGAGGTTTTTGGCATATATTGGATCAAGTGCATGTTCAGCATCTATGAAAGCGACAGTTCCACCATTTGCCTGAACAGAAGAAATAGCATGTAATGCTATCGTTGTCTTTCCAGATGATTCCGGACCATATATTTCAATAAATCTTCCTTTTGGAAATCCACCGCAACCAACAGCTATGTCTATTGATAGACTTCCAGAGGAAAATACCGGAATTTTCAAATCTCCTTTTTCTCCAAGTCTCATTATTACACCTTTACCAAAAGCTTTCTCAAGCTCTTTTAAAGTGGCTTCAAGGATTTCTCTTTTGGGATCCATATCCTTTAGAACCTCCACTTTTAATTCTTAATTACTCTTTTAAATCGTTTGTTATTTTTTGATATAAAATTGCTTTGCTGCAAACATAGTTAAACATATTGAAATTTTATTGGAAAGCAGAGTGATTAGGGACTTTTAAATCTTTTGCATTTCGGAAGATGATTTTATAAACTCATCAAGAACTCTGTTTTTTATGTAGATTTTCAAAATGAAAGAAGTGAAAAGAGAAGAAAATTTGTATGTATGTTTGCTTTGAGCAGATAAAGATTACAAACTTTTAACCTTCAGAAAATATTTTCTTCTGTTTCTTTTGTTGTGTCCATTATCTCACTTCCTTGAGAACGCAAACTTAAAATTTTTGATGAGCGCAACAAAGCAAAAACAGATAAAAATTTCTTTACAATTCATTTAAGTGAAAGAACTACAATAAAAATCTTAAACTTTTTTATGACCTTTATATTCTATGTATTGTGAGGAAGAAGCTACCAATAGGGATACAGAGTTTTGAGAAGATAAGGCAAGATAATTTTTACTATGTAGATAAGACACGCTTTGTAAGAAAACTTGTAGATGAAGGAGGAGGATACTATTTTCTTTCAAGACCAAGAAGATTTGGGAAATCGTTGTTTTTGGATACACTAAAGCAAGCTTTTCTGGGGAAAAAAGAACTTTTTGAAGGATTATTTCTTGAGAAGAATTGGGATTGGTCTAAGTCATATCCTGTGATACATATAAGTTTTGGGCAGGGGGTAGTAAGAGATGTAGAAGAGTTGAAGAAGATAATATTTTCAATACTGTTGGAGCATGCAGAGAATTATCAAGTTGAACTAAAGGAAGAATTACTTCAGCGAAGGTTTATGGAGCTTATAATGAAGATTTCAAGAAAGTTCAATCAGAAGGTAGTAGTTCTTGTAGATGAATATGATAAACCAATTTTGGATAGGATTGAGGACAAAGAGAAAGCCATACAAATCAGAGAAGAACTCAAAAACCTTTATGCTGTTTTGAAAGACT
>FAON01000002.1 GCA_001485605.1 Candidatus Kryptobacter tengchongensis | reverse complement strand
ACATCAGATTCATGGACTGAAAAGTCACCTATGCCTTTTGCAGCAACAGGACTTGAAGCTGTTGCTATTAATGATAAAATTCATGTTTTTGGTGATTCACCCTTGTATTTGGTTTATGATATCAACTCTGATACTTGGCAGTTAAAATATTCCACACATAGCCCTGAGGGAGCGTTTAGCATGGTTAATATAGATAGTGTCATTTATAGGTTTGGTGGTGGTGGGTGGGGTCCAACAGTTAGTATAGTTGAGAAAGCTGAAATTTTTTTATCACCACCAAGCATTTCTAATTATAGAATTATATTCAACCAGATAAATTCTTCCTCTTTCCCGGTTATAGACTGTTATGTTAGCGTTGTTGATTCTTCAGGGCAACCAGTATCCAATTTGACCTCATCAAATTTTCAAGTTTTTGAAGATGGATATAGTGAACAATTTTCCTTAACTCCGATAACTGGAGTCTCTGTTCCAATTTCAGTTGCTCTTATCATAGATAGAAGTGGTAGTATGGGTGGTCAACCCATAAATGATGCTAAAAATGCCGCTTTAATCTTTGTTGATAGCCTAAGAGCAGGAGATAGGGCAGCTGTTATCTCATTTAATAACCAAGTTACAGTTGACCAACCTTTCACATCTGATAAAAATCTTTTAAGATCAGCAATTAATTCAATTTATGCCGGAGGATTAACAGCAATATATAATGCAGCTTATACTGCTTTATCTTTAATATCCTCTGAACCTTCCCAAAGAAAGGCAATAATATTGTTAACGGATGGAGCTGATAACTCAAGTTCAATTAGCGTTGATTCAGTTATAAATTACGCTAATTTTCTTAATGTCCCGATATATACTATAGGGCTTGGATTAACACCGGGAAGTTCAGAAGAACAAGTTTTAATTCGTATAGCTCAAAGTACGGGTGGAAATTATTACTACTCACCAACATCATCTCAACTTGGGCAAATTTATAGAAGTATATCCTCCCAGATTCAAAATCAGTATAAACTTACTTATACAACTCATAACCCCAACTTTGATGGTAGTTTAAGGACAGTTAAAATTATAGTTTTGTATCAGTCTTCAGTTGATAGCGCAACCAAAACATATAGGGCTCCATTAGCTGGTAGTTGGTTCATTCAACTATCTGCAACTTCTGGAAATTTGGGTGATGTTTATAATTTTGCTGGGGTTCATCACTCTGCTTCTGATTCATTTGATATCTATGATGTTCCAGAACCACCTTCACCGAATTCAAATTATATTCAACTTTACTTCCCGCATCCAAACTGGAATCATATACTTGGTCCATATTTTTCAAAGGATGTGCGACTTTCTCGTGTTCTTAAGGTTCAAACAATAACATGGGATTTTGAAGTTAAAACCGATCTTGTTAACTCCACAATAACACTTAGAGTTATACCTGATAGTCTTGTCCCATCTGATTATTTGATTGTTCTTGAAGATGTTGATGCCGGGGTGAAAACAATTATAAATGAAAATAACACATATACTTACAATTCAGGTCAAGGCGGGGTTAGGCACTTTAAGCTTGTGGTTGGGAAACTATTTATTTCAACTTCGTTCAATGCTGGATGGAATCTGGCTGGTTTCCCAATTTTACCTGATTCATCTAAATTTTCTTCCATTTTAAATGATGATATTGGATCTTATTACTATATTTACTCCTACTTGCCCGATGTTGGATATTATCTTGATACAAGTATTCAAGTTGGCAAGGGATTCTGGCTAGGGATACTGAATGATGCAATTATAGATGTTTATGGGCAATCTATGCCAGATAGTTTTGAGGTTAGCTTAAATAAGCAATGGAATATAATTTCAGTACCATTTACTTCAGATTTAGAAAAATCCTCATTGCTTTTTAATAGGGGTGGTGTTGTGGTTAATTTTGATAGTGCCACCTCACTTGGCTGGATTTCACCTGTGTTATACGGATACGCAAGGACCAATTACTTTATCTCGGATACGCTGAAACCATGGAAAGGATACTGGCTTGGCGCTATCGTAGATAGTTTAAAATTAATTTATATAAAGGGAACAACCACACCAACTCCAAGGATTGCTTTTGATAAAATTGTATCCTTAAATAACTGGAATGTTTATATTAGAGTGAACGCTAATAATATAAGTGATAACGCATTTTTTGGGGTTAAAGCTGATGGTAGCGACCAGTTTGATGCAAAATATGATTATCCCAAACCCCCGTTCCCACCAAATACTATGTCATTTATCCAGGTTTACTTTGCTCATCCTGAATGGAATTTAGTTCTTGGAAATAACTTTATGAGCGATGTTAAATCTCCAAGTTCAATGATATGGGAGTTTACAGTTGAGCATAACATATCAAATCCCACTGAACTCGTTTTACAATGGGATATTGGAGAGGTTCCAAACGATGTTAATTTGATCCTAACAGATTTGAAAACAGGTAGTAGTGTAGATATGAGGGGTCGGAGTGAGATCAAATTTACTGAAAATCCAGGGGTTAAAAGATTATTTAAAGTATCTGGGACGATTGTAAATGTAGAGAAAGATAATTTAATTCCTAAAGAATTTGCACTTTACCAAAATTACCCGAATCCATTTAACCCAGAGACAATAATTGAATTTAATATACCGAAAAGAACCTTTGTCAAACTTACTATTTATGATATTCTTGGTAGAGAAATTAAAGTGCTGATTAATGAAGAGATAAATCCTGGTAAATACGCTGTTAAATTTAATGCTTCTAACTTACCAAGTGGTATTTATTTCTATAGGCTTGATGCAGGTGAATTTTCTGATATAAAGAAGATGGTTTTTGTTAAGTAGATTAAGACCCAGGGGGACCTGCCCCTGGGGATTTAAAAATTCAAGGGATAGAATAATGTCAAAGCAAAGAAAATCGTTGAATATGTTTCACTTGCCTGCGAAAGTAATCAAAGATAGATATCGGCTTTGTCCGAAATGCGGTAACTTCGCCCATTTTTCACTTGAACAGTTTTACTGCATGGTATGTGGCACGAAAATGATTATTACAAAACAAAAACTATTTTATCACATGCAAAGAAAATCTTTAAAACTTGCGCTTTTTATTTTGTTTAACATGGTTTTCATCATTAATTCTTATGCTCAAACTACAACAATAAGTGGTGAGATCAAAGACAAAATAACTTCTGAGCCTGTAATTCATGCAGCTATCTCTATTGAAGGCACATTATTTGGTGCATCTAGTAACGAATTTGGTTACTATGAGATAAAAAATATTCCGCCTGGTAAGTATAACCTGGTTGTTTCCGCAGTTGGATATCACTTATCCCGAATTAAAAATGTAAATTTATCAGCTGATGAGAATCTAAAGATTGATATTTCACTTATGCCAAAAAATATTAAAAAACAACCTAACATTCCTCAATCACTCCCACCGAAAGGGGAGTTAAGCAAAAAGGAAGAAGAGGTGCCGTTTGAGGAGCAATTCCTTATGGTAGTTGAGGAGATGCCAGAGATAATCGGTAGACTTGAGTCAATCCAGAGAAATGTTGTATATCCTGAGACAGCTATAAGAGCTGGAATTGAGGGAACAGTTTATGTTATGGCATTCGTAGATGAAAACGGAAATGTGGTGGGAGCTGAGGTCATTAAGGGAATTGGTGGTGGATGCGATGAATCTGCTGTTTCTGCGGTTATGAAAGCAAAGTTTAAACTAAAAAAATAACCAGATTTTAAATATGCTTGCTCAATTATTTGATCTTTTAAACATTAAAAAATACACAACTTATTTCGCCATTCTTGCTTTAGCCGTTTTAAATCCACATAATCAGAATAAAAATTTAATTTGTAAAATTTCTGATTCAACCGTTACACCATTGTTTATTTACATAAACGGCGAATTTAAACCCGCCTCTATTGTATTTTATGAACGAGATGAATTCAACCCGTATAGTTCGCCTTTGATTGATTTTAAAGCATTGCACTGCTATTCACTAAAGGGTGATTATATTGGGATAATTGATGTTAGCGAAATAACATTCCAGGAACTTGGCTGTGTTTATGCTGTGGTTGGAAGGACGAAAACAAAACTACCTTCAAACCCCAGACCTCTATTCTGTCTTGGAAAACTATCATATCAGAAGAGATTTTATAAAAATAGCCAGATCTCTCCAGATGACACCATTTATGCTCTTGATAAAGCAGTTCAAATAATTCAAAACTTCTTAAATGAAAACTCGCTTAAAATTCCTCAAACTGGATCGCTTCAATATCAAGCCCGTCATTTCAAAATAATTAACATTTTAAAATTTGATATTAATGCGGATGATACCCCCGAAATTTTTGCCCGGGTTGAATGCGAAATTGGTGGGGGATATAAAGTTATAACATCTTTAGCCCTTTCAGATAACGAGCTTTTATATCTCTCAACCACATGCATTAACTCGGATGGAAAAACGATGTTTGGAGATATGGGGGTGGTATATTTTGAATTCGTTGCTGATATTGATGGCGATCTCATCGCCGAAGTTATTACAACAGTTGGATATTATGAATCCTGGGATTATCAACTTCTAAAACTTGTTAACAATAAACTTGTCCCGGTTGCCACAGCTATAGGCGGTGGATGTTAAAATAATAACATTAAAAATTAAGTAAAAAAATGAAAAATGAAAAACAAAAAAATTCTCATAATTATTTTACCTGCTATATTCATCTTGATCTTTTTAATTCTGCTCCGCCTCTTCTTCTCCGAAAGTAGAAACTTCACAGATGGTATTAAAGCCCTTAAAGCCCAACTTTATGATGACGCATCTGACAAATTCAAAATTTGCCTTATTGAAGACCCAAATGATGCTAAAACTAAAGGAGCATTTCTGCTTTCATCAGCTCTTAAAAACAAAATTGATAAAGATCTGATTTTGGAATATTTCCAGAAATATCTGATATTGAACACCTACCCGAGATTTAAGTTTAACTTCAGCTCACGCGAATATTTTAATGATTACAGGTTTTTTATTGAATCATCAAAAAGGGAGATCCGGGAAATAATGAAAAACAACGGTATAAGAACCGACAGCTGGGAAGAGGTTGAAAAAATTGTAGAGCAAACATCTAACCTTATATTCTACCGGCTTAAGCCATATACACCTGAGCTCATTCCCTATGTCGCATGCTCTGCCGTAATCCTTGCAAGGAAAGGAGACCGGACCGCTTCAAAATTTTTAATTGACCTCGCTATTGAAAAAAGTGAATATGTCAATTTTCTCGCTCTCGTGGGGCAACCAATGATAAAATATCTTTCAGAAGAACTCAAAAATAAAGAATCCCTTCTCTACAATGATGGGATAAAAGTTTTAAGAGAATTAAAACTGAGAAGTAAAATAACCGATTTAATTAAAAAACATCCAGAGATAAGAAGACCCTACCCTAAAGATGACCCATCTGAATATAAAAAAACATTTGCTTATAAATTTGAAAACGAAAAACAATATAAACAATTCAAACCACAAATTTTTATGCTTCCAGTGGCAGATGTAGACCCAGCAGGCTTTGACTTCCAAATTAATGATTACGCCGAAAATTTAATTGGAAGCGTTATATCATATGATGATAGAGCAAAAAACTTTATAATGAAACTATACTTCTGGTCTCAAGATGAATGGAAAGATGCCAGGATCTTGATCGGTAACGTTGAATATGATGTCATAAATTTTAAAAATTATCCCGTATTAATAAAGATAGACCCATCAAGAAATATTCTGTTGATCGGGTTCGGGGAATATAAATCAACACCAATCTACGAGGTCAGAGAAAAAAGAAAAGGCTTGGTTTTTAGTCCAGAGCTGGGCTGGCAGGAAAAAATTGAAGTAGATACACTAATCATCGGCTATAAAGAAGGATTTACAATAGAAAGATGGGATATATACGATATTAATAGTATCAGCTTAACCGCCCAGCTGATCTCCAATAGCTACGACTACAGAAATAAAATTAGACAAAAGCTTGAGAACATAATTCAAAATGCTAGAAAAGAAAAAGATGAACTGACGCTAAAACTTACTCCACAGGATACCGCATCAGCAGAAGCAACTTTTATACTCTTGAAAGATGAACCAGACCTCGGTCAAAAATTCGGCTACATTGAACCAAAAATAGATTCAATAAAAGGAAACCTTGTGTGCATCCTCGGAGTAGGTAAAATACCCGGCAAAGATCCCCAGTACCCAATTAATATGTATATCATTAAAAAAATTAAACCAGATTCAAGCTATGTAAAAGAATTAAACTAAAATAAAATCAGGGGAAAAAATGAATGACATTTTCAAAATATCAGAGTATATACTTTTTATAATTTTACTCCTGATGAATAACGCGATTTCACAGATACCCGCATCGCTTAAACTGATCCTCTCTCAAAAGATCCATACTTCACCTGTCTTCTCAGTGGCGGTCTATAATGATTCAGTTCTCTTTTCTACCTCATTAAAAAATGAAATTAAAACATATTTCCCGCAAACGGAAGCAACTCGTGAAATATCCTCATTTGACATCTCACCTGCAGAAACAGGATATAACCAGTTTGCCCCTTCTGTATTAATAATTAAAAACAATCTCTTGGTGACATGGCATAAAAAAATTGATATCTACAATCCAAAAAATCTCTCTAAAATCTACTCCGAAACTTCAGATCTACCTTTTATCTTTTCCCAGACCATCATTAAACAGGAATCAGGTAAAACAATTAAATACTACCATGAAAACGACTTTAAAAATTCAAATATCTCTTCATCAAAAATCATTGTAGGCTCAGCCATAGGGAACAGGATAAGCGCAATCATACAGCACGGAATGAACAAAATATACTTTTTAAATTCACAAACGGGATCGTTTATCACCTCAATTGATCTACCTGACAAACTTAATTATACACATATTGCAAAAATTTGCCTTACGAGAAATGACAAATATCTTGTGATCGGTGCCTATAACAGTAAAATTTACCTTCTTGAACTTGAAAAAATTTTGGTGCACTCGTCAGATTTTCAACCAGTTGTCTTTGATGCAAGAGTGGTATCCCCATTCTCCTTTACACTCACCGAAAACCTCTCCACGCTTGTCTTTTTAGATAAAAATCAAACTATAAACTTCGTTTATCTAAATACACTAATTCCATACAAACGAATCTTTAAAATTAATAAACCCGAGAAAACCGAATTTTTCTCCTGCCTTGCCCTAAGCCCCGATTCACGCTTCCTCCTTTTGGGCGATTACCTTGGATTCCTGCACCTTTTTAAGCTTGATTACGGTAAACCCCAAATTTTAATAACCCATGAAACAAGTACCCTCTCGGGTAACGATATTTCAATCCAGATCGCACAGGACGAATTTTACCTCAATGGTTATATTTTATCAGATATCCCGATCTCAAATGTTAAAATTGGTGAAACACCAGCAACATTTAAACCCCTTTCCGATACCCTGACCCCTGATGGTAAACTTATTTACACATTTTCTTATCCCCTCCAGCTTAAACAAATTGAATCTAAAGAGCAAAAAAATATTATTACGATCTCCGCCCAGGACATAGACGGAAACTCAGCGATTCTGAACTTAAAAATCCACCGCCTTGTGTCATCACCCGAAATAATTGCCCTTACAGAACCATTGCCAGAGTCAATTCAAAAAAATATACTTGAATTAGAAACTGACTCAGACACCATATCAATAACCGGCTATATTTGCGCCGATGCCCCCGTGCAAGACGCCTACCTGAATGACCTCAAGATCAAAATTGAAAGAATAAGTGAACCAATTTTCAAAGTTAAAAGAAATTATATTTACAGATTTAATGAGAGAATAAAAACCACCAAAGATCAGGTTACAACAATTGAGATTAAAACATCCGATATCTTCGGTAACTCATCATCTAAATCAATGGAAATAAAACTAAAAACACCTAAAATTCTACCCCAGATCACTGTATCTAAAGCTTCAGTTCTTACAGAAGAAACTGAACAGGAAGATGAATACTTGCTTTATGCCGAAATTGAAGGAAATGTGAAATCTTCCAACCGCATCTCAAAAATTTTAGTATATGATTCAATCGAAATTAAGTTCTACCAGAGACCCATCAAGGGAAATCTATATATCGCTGACTTCTCTTTTTTTATCAACTACGATGAATTGCTCGAAAATGCCTCATCAAAATATGTCAAACTAACAGCAATTGATCAAGACGGGAACTTTAACTCCACAATGATTTATTTCCCATCATCTCTTGAATATATCCTATCTGAAAAGTTTACCAAAGTTACATGCCCAACTGTCAACGGACTCTTTCTCGGCATATCATACTACAATATTAAAGCATTAAATTATCCAACGTCATCCAACGATGCTCAGGCAATTAAATCTGCTATATCCAAATTTTCAAATACTAACCCGGATAACCTTATAACTTTGATAAATGAACAAGCCAGCAGAACCGAAATTCTAAATTCCATCAGCCAGATAATATCTAATTCAAATGAAGGCGATGTCATTATTTTGTTCTTCTCAGGTTATATCATTTCAAAAGGTGAAAACTTATATCTTTTCACAACCTCATCATCCCCGGATAAACTTGATGAAACCGCAGTTAATATAAAAAATATCCTGGATGTCGTAACTTACTCTCAGGATAAAAATTTTATTCTTATGTTTGATATAAATCCCGCTACTGAAAAAATTGACAAATTTTTCGGACCCTCTTTCCCTGTAACATATAAAAATACCGTTGCTAAACTAAGTGATCTTGTTAAAAATATCCCGAATTCCATCATTATATCCAGCGTATCAGAAGGACAGAAATCATTGTTTGGGAAAAATTTTGCTAACCATAGCCTTTTTTCCTACTCCGTCCTACAGGCCCTGAGCGGTGTAGCTGACAATGACGCAAACGGTATAATTTATCTTGATGAATTTTTAAACTTCGTTTATGATAACGTTAAGAACCTGTCAAATAGCAAACAGATATGCAAAATTCAATATAAAACCAACATGAATATCCCGTTATTCTCAATGCGAAAAATTTCAGGGAGGTAAATTTTAGATATTCCCAGAATTATACCGTGAACTTTCATTAAAAATTTTAAACTAAAAATAAATTAACGGAGTTTAGCATGAATAAAAAACTGCTTCCCCTGCTTGTTTTAACCATACTCAACATTTTAAATTCGCAAAATAAAATTAAAAATGTAATCATTCTTCCATTCGTCAATTTAGAATATAACAACCCATCACTCTTTATTGTATCCGATTATATCTCTTTAAACCTATCCAGAAATGCTAACTTTGAGGTCACCCACCCGGATATCGCCGCAGAAAAATTAAAAAATATCGGCTTTAATAACATACCAATTTCTAAGGAGGATTTTAAAAATATCTCCTCAAAACTTAAATTTGATTTCCTGATATCAGGCGCCTTCAGGAAAAATCCAGATGGGAAAAATCTATTTGAAATTTTTATCCTTGATAACTCTAAACTTAAGAAGTATGATTTTATATTGTCTGAATTTGAAAATGTAAACGACTTAGCAGTATCAACTTATCAATTTCTTAACTCACTCCTTCTCAAAAAACTTAAAACCTCCTATCCATTCCTTTATATTGATGTTATGGGAAGCTTCTGGTGGTACCCATTTAAAGGTGGAATTGCGAAAACTTACCTTGTCCCGCATGCTCTCTCGCTAACTTTTAATATCAACCCGTATATCGGAATACGCATCGGAGGCTTTAGATACTGGACGAAAACCGTTCAAAATGATTATTCAATCTTTATTAAACCTGATGACCCCCTCTTTAAAGTTAAATCTTTCTTTGGCGCAAAATTAGGACTTGGATTTAGATTTTATTTCATTAGATTAACATTTGATTATGAACAACCGGTTCCACCTGGAAAACAACCATCCCCGCTCTTGCCTTATTTCTTCTTAAATGGATCAATTCAGGTTGTGATAATAAATAATATCTCCATAGGTGCAACATTAACTTTGTATAAACCGAGAGAACTTCTAAATGTTAAATATTCTAACTCGGTTCCAGTTTATCAAATCGCCTCATATAAGTTAACATATTTCCCAGGAGCAGTTATCAGCTTCGGTTTCTAAATTTTTATGGAAAAACCCATGAAAATATCGTTTTTAATTCTTATTGCTGACCCATTCCATATTTAATTTTTATTTCAATTATTGAATTACAAATTATTCGGCGAAAACTATAAAGTTAGAGACAACGCCTCACAACAACAACTCTCTTTAAAAAATTTTTGGTAAACCCCCATGTTTAAGGTGTGAAAGATTTTTAAATTTTACAGTCTAAATCAAGCCAAGATGTTAATTACTCTTCTTTGAAATTGAAAAGGGTAAAAATTTACTTATCCCCCTGGTTCCCTTCCTAAAAGATAAAGAGGGGAAATAGAAGAGATTATTTTAAAAATTTTAAACACTGCCCATACCTCTTTCTTAAAAGGTGGTTTCACCCACAGAATGCATAAAAAATTTTAAAATTAAATTTCATCTGCGAAGTCAATGAAAGTTCAAAGAACTCTTACAAAAAGTTCTCTAAAGTTTAGGCTTAGGAGTAATACTTTGAAGTGTTCCTTTTAGACCAAACCTTTTGAGAAAGATCAATTCACCGATAGCTGGCCTGGGAATGTAAGGGAGCTTGAAAATATGATTAGATCTTCAATAAGGGATGATGTTGATGAGTTAAGGCTGGAGCATTTTCCATATCTTTATGAGAGGATTTCAAGATCAAGTTCAATCA
>FAON01000001.1 GCA_001485605.1 Candidatus Kryptobacter tengchongensis | reverse complement strand
CATCATTGCGAAGTATTGATACAGTGTTTGAACCATCATTTGCAACAGCAATATCAATATCCCCATCACCATCTAAATCTGATGTGTGAACTGAAGAAGGATTACTCCCAACTCCGACATCACCCACTCTAACAAATGAACCACTCCCATCCTCAACCTTTACTGTAAAACTCCAAACATAAGGATTTGGCATTGAATCACCACCTGTGCTTTTTATCCCCCTCGTCAAAATAACAGATATAAACTCACCAGCTTTAAAATCATTTATCGGATCAACTGTTGCTGTTTTCGTTGATGAATTATATGTTATGTTCGTCGTATAAAAACCCTTCCCTGAACCATATACTTTCACCGTTGCATTCGTAAGAGTAGATTGGTCAATGTCTCTGTTAAAGACGATAGTTATATTTGTTGATGCCGAAACATTTAATGCATTTCTGCCTGGCACAATTGAATCTATCCATGATTGAGCCAGAACATATGTTATATTTAGAGCGATAAAGGCAAGAAATATAAACTTCCTCATAGCCAAATTCTATATTTATTTTTCAGTAAATTCTTACCGCTTTAAGTTTTCTTGCTTTTACTTGTCTTTTGCAAAGCCTCCATCAATTGTAAATGTTTAAAATCTAACCGATACACTTACCATTTTAACATTACCACTGGATATATAGTTGAGCGAGACCTCACTTTTTATAACATCTTTATAAATTTTATCATAGTCAACCTTTTTTATAAGAAAATATACTGAGCTGACAGCGAAAATGGCAGATGAAGCAATCAAAATGTTCCTGATCTGAACAGTTTTTTTATATTCATTATATTTCTTTTGCATTTCCACAAGTTTTGTCAATTTCATGTATTCATCATATAACTTTTCAGATTTACTATGATAAATAAACGCTCCAATCCCTGTTGCAGTTAAAGATAAGATTGAAAATGTTATAGCTCCTTTTTTCGCCCTCATTTTTGAATCATAAATTCTCCTGGCTATATTTTCCGGAGTCTCCCGAAGGATAACAGTTCTAAAGAGATTTTCCTCACTTTTAATATCAACGGTAAACTCATAAGGTTTATACCCGGGTGCCTTAATTAATATATTATGCGAGCCATAAGGGATTCTCAACTTAAAATTCACGCTTTTTGCTTGTAATTTTAAAGCCTGCTGAACAAGCTGATTGTCAACATAAACATAAATATCTGTATTAGCCGGATATATACTCAGGTCTAAAATTCCGAAAATTTTCTCAAGCTCTATTGTCACCGTTTCATTTTTATCAATATATTTGTAAATTGACGCAGCTTTATATCCTTCCTTAACCAGTCTCAACTTCTTTGTTCCTCTTCCAACTTTTATATCCGCTTTTCCATCTTTTAACTTTCCATATGCAGTGTCATTAATAAAGATCTCTGCATCTGGAACATTTGATTTAATTGACAGAACTGGAAATGGTTCAAGGTTTAAATTAATGCTCAGTTTTTCGTTACCTCTAACAAATACACTTTTTGAGGCAGGTATATAAAATTCCTTTTCAAGTTTTATATACCTTTTCCCTTGCAAAACATAAAACACACCAAATCCATTATCTAATTTCCCAACTTTGACATCATCAATATAGACATCCGCATCTAAAACATTTGATTTTATTTCAATAGGGATTAGCTCTGGCTCAAGGTTAAAGTTAATTATATATTCTTCCCCTACTTTTAATTGAACGATTTTCTCCATTGCTTTATATCCTTCACTTGCAACTTTTATCGTTCTTGTTCCAGCAGGTATATTCAATCTAACCTTACCCTGGGATAGATAATTGACTAAGTTTCCATCAATATAAACTACCGCATCAGGAACATTTGCTCTAATTTCAACAGATACATCCTCTACAGGGGGTAATGTTAAATTAAGGTAATCATCTTGATTCAATATTATATCCTTTTCTATGGTTTTGTAATTTTTCTTCATCGCTACAACTGTATGCTTCCCGGGAGAAAGAAGATAAGTTCCGGAACCCTCAACTTTGATGTTATCAATATACAGATCCGCATCTTTAGGGGAAACTTCAATGGTTAACTTTAAAAGTTCAGGAGAAAGATTAAATGTAAAAATTCTATTATCCGAAGACACATAGATCTTTTCAATAGAAGTTTTATATCCTTCTTTTTCAATCCGTACAGTGTGTTCCCCTTGGGTTAAATTAACTTTAACAGGTGTTACCCCAGCAGCTTCGCCATCAATTGTAATGTTTGCGCCCAATGGAATAGAATTTATCGTGACATCAAAACTTAGAACAAATGAACTGGGAATAAAGATAAAATCACCCCCCTCATCCCCAGCAAGGATCCCATATTCAGGGGTTTGCAATTTTTTTGATTCTGCTGTTACCTTTGGAGCAACAAACTCATTTAACTCAGCTGTTGTTATTATACCATCCCTGTTTAAATCAGCCATTTTATCCTTAAGAGCTTTTATAAAATAATATGTAAAAACACTATGTCCACCAGGACCCATATCAAACACAGCTTGATTGCGTCCTCCTGCCGTAAGAGCCCTTCTTGCCTTTCTTGTTGTAACAACTTCAAGATATTCAAGTGTAGATAGTGAAATTGGGGTAGCCCTTGCAAAGATTAACCCCCCATAGCATGCATCCATCACAAAAAATACATGTTTTGCCCTCAACATTTGGCTTATCTCTGCCAGTTGATCTGTTGAAATTGTTGTGGAGAGAAGCTCATCCATCTTTCCATCATATGGTAAAATATATCCTTTATCTCTTCCATCTGGAAGTTGTTCAGTTACACCGTGTCCCGCAAAAAAGATCAAAACTCTATCGTTGCTTTTTGCATTGTTCTTTAATCTATCAAATGCCTTAAATATCTCTGATCTCGTCGCCTTTGAATCATAAAGTTCTATAACCTTATCTTTCTCAAATCCATACTCATTAATTAAAACTTCAGCAACCGCTTTTGCATCTCTCACGGCATATCTAAGCTTCGGTGCATAAAGGTAATTATCAATCCCTATCACAAGAGCCCATGAATATCTATAAAATTTCTCGGATGATATCTGACCTTCATCCTTTAACCCTATACCTCTTTGCTGCGAATAAATTAACCCGGGAAAAATTAAGATCAAAAAAAATATCAATTTTACAACTCTCATTTTAATCACCTCCATTGAATTTACTTTTTATTCCTAAATCCATTAATTATTTGATTTCAACAATTGCGGCTGAATTTGTAAAACCTAACGCAAATACCATTCCATTTTGATCAATTATTTTTTCATTTGTAAGCATTATAGAAGTAGAGCCCGTTCGCAAAGCTCTAAACTTTAATTTTGCAATTGAACCAGAACTTACATACTCAACTGATGCTGAAGGTAAAATTCCAATAGTTACATTAAAATAACCAAGCTGATTTGCCTGTTGAATAATACTCAACCTTGAAAAATCAGGTAATATAACCTGTGAAACTCCATATCTACTGTTGATATCGCCACCTTGAATGGATACAAAATATAAGTAATCTTTGTTAAACGAAATTCTAAAACTCCCAGCCTCAAATCGTGGAATATCTTCTATAACAACTTCTACTTCAAACTCAGACCCGTTAATAACGTAGTTATAAAGGGGATAAAGCTTCAGCCCAGGTCCCTTATAAGCATCTACCTTAAAATTTCTTGAGATTTTAGCTACGTCTGTTTGACCTTCATATCTTGTTTCAAGTAAAAATTTATAAGATGTATCGTTAAGCCCATAAAAAGTAACAGATGTTGACTTAGTCCAGTTACTCCATGCAATGGGATACGGCTCAAGCTTATATCTAAACTCATTTAAATCAGAATTTCCACGCCATGAAAAAGTCACCTCTGTCTTATTAACAGTTTCCCCCTCAGAAGGACCAGATGTTATCTCAACACTTGGAGGAACATATCCCTTTCCAGATGGATCAAATGGATTTTGCGGCTCCTTCAAACATGAAGAAAAATAAACAAACAAACTTGCAACTAAAGTTAGGAAAACTAATTTTCTTATCATATTAAATCCTGATTTTTCTTTAATATCCAATTGATACTCCAAATAAAAAAACTTGTATTGGTTCCATTCCTTTAACTTCAAATGAAAAAGCAAATAAATTTGGTTTGATACCAATCCCATAGATAATTGAAAGACCCTGACCCCAAACTTTTGAAAATGCTTTCTCAGGATTTGGACCCGGGAAATTTACTATATAACTAGCTGCCGCCTCAGATATATAGTATCCCAAGCCTATTACAAAATAAAATGGCCCAGTAAAAATTTTACTATCTATATAAAATGAGCCCATCACTAAATTACCGCTTTCAAGCGAGGATAGATTATAATAATCCCTTAAAAATTCTTCCTTTTTAAATTTAAACCCGATAATGCTGATAACTACATCAAACAATACACTCTTAGAAAATCTAAAAGCAACACCAGTTTCAACATAAAATCCCGTTTTTTCCCAATATTTTACATCATTTGAGTTTAAAGTTAAAATGGATAACCCGCCGCTTAATAACATATTAACAGCTGTTTGATTTCCCTTCTCTCTTTTTGTTATTTTCTCACTTCCCATTGCTATTATTTTCGTTTCTTTAATTTTTGGATTAAGTTCAACTTCAACATATAGAATTTCGCCACTTTCAATTATAATATTCTCAAGGGTAGATATTTCAAATCCTTCTGCTTCTACTACCAGGTTATATTTACCCTGCGAGATGTTCTTAATTTCAAATCTACCATTTCTATCTGTCACACTCCTTAATTGAATATCTTTAATAATTACAACCGCTCCCTCTACAGGATTTCCACTTAACTTATCCTTCACAACGCCCCTTATATTACTCAACTGAGCATTCAAAAAACTAAAGGTAATTACTGTTATAAATATCAATTTTTTCATTTTATATCTCCAAATAGCTTTCACCACATATTGGGCAAAATTTTGAAGTTGGATAAATTATCGGCTCTTTACACCTTTTACATTCCTCAATCATCTTTGTACCACATACAACACAATAAAACTGTTCAAGTGAAAAATGAGCGAAGTTACCGCATTTCGGACAAAGCCGATATCTATCTTTGAGAACCCTTGAAGACAACCGAACCATGTTCATCAGCTTCTTTTGTCTTGACATATATTTTATCTTTGAATTTTTAAATTCCCCCAGGGGTAAGTTCCCCCGGGTTTTAATTTTTAAATTGGCAAAGTCAATCTTTTCCAGGACGAAAACTATTTTCTCTATTTTATTGCAAATTCTATGCCGAAGATTTAATTTTGTTTTTTTGAAAAATTTTGAAGGTTTAAGAGATATTAAAAGGGGAAAAATTTTTCCTTGGGAAAAAATTTTTTCCTCAAAAAGTGATTGAAAAATAATTAAAAAAATTAAACAAGGGAAAAATTTTTTCCCTCAAACCACAAGTGTCCAGGAAAACCCCCTTCGGAAAATCACTTAACCACAATACCAAGGGATTTTAATATCCTGCGAAGGTATTTTGATGAAATCCCGGATAACTTTGACGCTCTGTTTATATCCCCATTTGCTTGATGGTATAAATTCTTAAAATAATTTTCCCTAAATTCAGCCTCCGCAAGTTTATAAGGTTTGATTGAACTTGATCTTGAAATCCTCTCATAAAGATATGGAAAATGCTCCAGCCTTAACTCATCAACATCATCCCTTATTGAAGATCTAATCATATTTTCAAGCTCCCTTACATTCCCAGGCCAGCTGTATGAAAGCATAGCTTTAACTAATTCATCGTTTAATTTAAACTCCCTTCTTATCCCGTATTGACTTGAATATTTCCTTATGAAGTATTCTGCAAGAGGTATTATATCATCTCTTCTTTCTCTAAGTGGCGGGATATGAATTTTATTCACACTTATACGATAGAAAAAGTCATCCCTTAATTTCCCAGCACTGAGAAGTTTTTCAAGATCCGAATTGGTTGCAAATATCAATCTAACATCAACCCTTATATCCTTGTTGCTACCAATTCTTGTAATTTTTTTATACTGGAGAAATTCAAGCAATTTAATTTGTGTGCTTTGTGGTATTTCTGAGATCTCAGGAAGATATATTGTCCCACCATTCGCATACTCAAACTTACCCATCCTGTTTACTGCATCTGTGAAAGCACCTTTAACTGTTCCGAATAATTCAGAATCAACAAGATTGGGTTCAATGCCAGCAAGGTTTACCATTACAAAATTTTTATCTCTTCTTGGGCTTAATTTGTGTATTTCATATGCTAAAAGGTCCTTCCCAACACCAGTCTCGCCAGTTAACAATACATCAACATCAAGATTTGCTATTCTCTCAATTTCAATCTTCAGCTTTCGCATAACCTCACTCGCATAGATAAATTCATTCCTTATTAATTCCGCTTCTGTCTTAAGATACTTTAAAGCAACTTTTAAATCCCTCGTTTCAAGCAGTTTCTCAATTTTTGACTTTAAAAGATCAAAGTTGAAATCTTTCTGAATATAGTCATCCGCACCCAATTTCATGGCTTGAACTGCGTTTTCAAAATCAGGATATTCAGTTATTATTATCACGGGTGTAAACGGATTTATCTCTTTTATTCTCCTTAAGACATCAAGCCCAGATATATCTGGAAGCTTCATGTCAAGAAGAACAATCTGAAAGTCATACTGTTGGAAAGCTTCTATGCCATTTTTGCCATTTTTAGATGTCGTAACTTCAAAACCATACTGAAGGATTTTCTTTGCAGTGTTAAGGAAATTTACATCATCGTCAATTATTAATAGATTTAACTTCACTTACCATACCCTTCATTTAATTTTGGGTAGTTAACGCCTTTAAAAGACCAATCACAAAGTGGGCACCAGATTCAGATGGTAATACATAAATTGAGCCATTATATCTCTTCACACATTCGCTCGCATAAAGCAATCCAAATCCATGACCCGATGGCTTTGTAGTGACCTTTTCCCGAAAAAGACTTTTCAAAACCTCAGGTGCTATCCCAGGTCCATTGTCAATTATATGTATTTCTATTTTGTTATACTGTTCATGTTTTGGCTTAACCACTGCTATTTTAATAAGCGGATTTTCAAACATATCGCTTGATAAAGCTTGAATTGAATTCTCAATAACTATTGAGAGCACCTTGATAAGCTCAGGCTCATTAAAAATCACAACATTTTCCCCTTCAGGTCTGAAATCAATATAATTCAATTTAAATTGCCCTATCGCCTTTTCAATAGCTGATTCTACAACCGTTGTATAGTTTGATATCAATGTCGCTTTTAAGCTCTGAATCTCATTTCTAAGTTCCGAAATCCCTCTGATTATTTGATATTTAAGTTTTCTCATCTCCTCCTCTTTAAAACCCCTACTTATAAGGTCATTCAACTTAATGAGTTGGTTTAAAATATCCTCTGATAAGCTGTATCTAAATTTTATTGAGTGAAGTTCGCAAAGATGATGTATATCTTTTAAAGCGGGCAGGACAATTTCTTGATATTCTGCTATTAAATTGTTTAACCTATATTTTAATTCTCTGTCATCTTTTGATATGATCAGGTTTACATTATTAACAAGAAATGAAATGTGCGTTAAAATCGTTGATTTAAGTTGACTATGCCTGAATTCCTCAATGTTACTTATAAGTGTTGCTATAGTTCCCTCCTTTGCAACACGATGTATATCTTTCTTCCTTAAAGCAAGCTCATAAATTATCAAAAGAAGTATGCCCAATAAATGCGGTAGAAAATACAATAGATTTAAAATTAGATTTAAATTTTGATTTATCAATACAAATGGTTTGAGCTCAATCTCAAAGTATATCAAAAAACGAGTTATAAGATATATCAAAATCGTTAAGGCAACGAGTGCGAACATATTAAAGTTAAGTCTCGCTGATGGATGTGATGATTTTCTATAAGCGATATAGAAGATAAAGATTAGAATTATTCCAAGAAATTTTGCTATTTCAATCCCATTTAATCTAAATGACTTAATCAGTTTCTTAAATTGTGTAACCTTTGCTTCAAGCCCAGTTATTTCCTTTATTGTGATAATTTGACCTGCGTTTACCTTTACACGCTTTATCACCCTTTGACCCTTATACGGCGGAAATTCAACCTGAATCTCATACGAATTGAAATTTTCATCGGGCAATGCGAAATGCAATATCTTTGACTCACAGCTTGCATATCCGCTTCCTGCGATAAGATATCTTGACGCCACGACATCACCATTTTTTAATAACTTAACAGTAGCACCTACTGCATTGTAATTTGAGTTTACCCCGATTAACTTAATTTTTACATAGTTTTTCTCACTTCCAATCCTATCATTGAGATAATTTTTCAACATAAAAATTACCCCCTCGTTCTGGGTAAAAATTATGTCAATATCTCCATCTAAGTCAGCATCAAAGGATACAGCACATGTGTTATAACCTATAAATTTCTCGGTTTGCCTTATCCATTTAGATGTTACATCAACGAAGTGCGGGACATTGTTCACAACCCCGATATTTTTATAAATTTTTACCCCACCAAGATAGGCTATGAAAATATCTACGAAGCCATCATTATCAAAGTCGTTTGCTGTCGCTCCGTATGTAAATAACTCGGGATCAAATAAGCCACTTTCTTTAGTGATATCCTTGAATGTCCCATCACCGTTATTTAAAAACAATATGTTCCCATTCCCCCTGTTCCCAACGAAAAGATCTGGATATCCATCATTATTAAAATCTGAAAAAAGAATGGAATTAGTTTTCATCAGTTGATCCCCAGCCGTTCCGCTTTCCTTTGTAAAGTCCTTAAATGTCCCATCCCCATTATTCAGGTATAGTTTATTACCACCTGTCCAGTTTCCAACATACAGGTCTGGATACCCATCAGCATTTACATCACAAAAAACCGCTGAGATAGCTCTACCATTTGATGTAAGACCAGCTTTTTCAGTAAAATCAATAAACTTGAGCCCACTTACATTGAGCAATAATTTATTGCTACCATTTAAAGATGTGAAGAAAACATCAACCCATCCATCCGAGTTAACATCGGCTATCGCAACATGTTCGCTCCTTTTCGGGTCAAATTTAAGATTGAACTGTTCCGTCATATCTTTAAAGTAGCCCATTCTATTTATGAATATACCATTGTGCTTTAAAATATTGGCAATTAAAATATCGCTATAACCATCATTATTTACATCTGCTGATGCTATACCAACTTCTCCACTAGTTTCTCTAATGAAACCCACACGAGGTGAGATGTTTGAAAATTTTAAATTTCTGAAGTCAGAGCCTTTTAAATAAGAATTTGTCCCCGTTATATTTAGGATACAGAGATCCTCAAAGTTATCATTATCAAAATCATCAACATCTATACCATAAAAACTTCCAAAGTCAAAGGGATATACCTCAAAGAAAACTCCTTTTTTCTTTCCGCTTATCTGCCCACTTTCATTATCTCGTTTGATTAAAGCAGGTTGATTTAACAAAGATAACATAAAAACTTTTTCTGGCGAGATAGCGAGAAAGTTCACCAAACTGTCCGTTTGTTTCAGAGGTATTATGTCCTTTATAGTATAGTCAGATGGAATCAACTCCCAAGTTTCAAGATTTTCGTCTTTTGCTTTTATAACTTCACCACTCTTCAATATGCCTAATATAAGAGGTGGCTTTACCTTTGTAAATGGAAAAGATATGATCTTTAAAAAATTATGTGTTTTAATTTTTATAAAACCTTCTCTATTTTGCACTGTTCCCCGATAATGGGGAATAATAAGTGTAACTGTATCCAAAACTTTGTAGTATGGGTTTAACGGAGATTCAAAATTTGGCTTTAAAATTGCAAAACCACCATTATCAAAATTAATAAGTATGGTTTCATTTGGTGGAGTTAGATCCGAGTCTGAACCCATACTCGGTAATCTTAAAAATTCAAACGAATCTATCTCTTGCTCTGTTCTGATCTCCAATTGTTTCACAATGGGCTGCTCCTCGCCTTTTAAAATTTTGATAAATCCCCCACGAAGGAAAATGTAAAAAATTGATCTAAGATTATGAAAAGGTATAAAATTTAAGCTGTCTTTCAAATCCCAAAAGAAATTTGAAAAGAAAAACAAATCCCTATAATTAAAGTTAAAAACCCTGTAAATCACAGAGTTATGTTTTATGTGAACAAATGCATACTCGTATAACCCGCCGATGACACATTTACCATGGGAAATGAATTTTACTGATACAGTGCTATGAGAAAATGGGATCCTCAATGGTTTTATATCTTTAACTGTATCATCCTGAAATTTGGCAAGATAAATAGTAGGAATAATATATTTTTTATTAAAAAATTCAAGGTCAAAAATTATATTTTCTCCATCGGTGTCAATTGATTTTATAATTGAGTTAAAGGTTTGAAATATAACCTTGAATTTTCTCCCATCAAAATGAAGTATTGAAGCCTGTGTGAAAAGAAAGACATTGTTTTCAGAAATTACCCTGAAGCCTATAATCTCATGTGAAATGGGATTGGGGAAAGAATTAATTTCAACGATATACTTAAAACCTGAGGAATTTTCCCCAAAGGTGAGATTAAAAATAAAAATTAGAGTTGAGAGGCAAAAAATTTTCAACAATTTGCTCACCATTTAGCATTCCACCTTGATTTTCAATTAAATATATAGAGAAAAAACTTTTTTGTCAAGAGATTGATAAAACACAATTAAAAAATCAAAACGATATCCCAAAATCTGGGCAAGTCCCGAAGGTCCTAAGGACCCCTTAGGGGGATCGTCCCAAAGGGATCCATCTGGACCTTTGCCGATTTCACTTTAGATTGTTTTTTTGGCTTTGATCTTTTAACTTTCCCAATGCGGAGTGGTGTGTCGGCAGGTTTAAAAATAACTAACTTTAAGGAAATGAAACTGCGATTTATAAGTTTCGTCTAAACATAATGAATTACATTTAGCCCCGCCGAGTATGGGTGGGGTTATTTCATAAATTAAAACAAAAATTTTTGGGACAATGAAGAAGTTAATTTTATTTTTAGCTTTGGTTCCAGCTTTTGCCCTCGGTCAGACAAAAAAGGTTCTTACGCTTTCTGAATGCACAAAAATTGCGCTTGAAAATAACACAACTATAAAACAGGCTGAATATACAGCCCGATCCCAATCTGCAAGTGTGATGCAAGCATACGGTGTTTTTTTGCCAAATTTGAACCTTTCTGGAAACTGGAATAGAACAAGAAGAGAATCAGATTTAACATTCATCCCAGGTCTTGGCACTGTTCCGTTCAGAACATCACAAACCCTAAACTCATTTTCAACAACCGCAAGCACAAGCATATTGCTTTTCAACGGTTTTGCAAATTTCGCCTCTTTAAATAGAGCAAGATCAAATTACCTTTCAGCTGACTATAATTTCAAAAGAACAAGACAATCTGTAATTTTCCAAACATATCAGCTTTATCTAAATGTTTTAAGAAACAAACAATTATTGAAAGTTGCTGAAGATAACTTGAAAAGAAGTCAGAGACAACTTGAAAGAATAGTTGAAGCCAACAGGGTCGGTTCGGTTTCACTTGCTGATGTTTACAAACAGGAGGTTCAAGTTGGGAATGATGAACTTGCGCTTATAAGAGCACAAGCAGATTATGATAAAGCGAAAGCAGATTTACTTGTTTATCTTGGTTTGATCCCATCTGATGAGTATGATTTTGAAGATCCATCAATATCAATGGAAATTGATACGACAGAATTTAGCGCTCTAAGGGAGCAGGTTAAGAATTTGGATGCTATTATTTCAAAGGCGATAGATTCAAGACCCGATTACAAAAGCGCAATTGCAAGTTTAAATGCAGCGAAATCAGGTGTCACAGTTGCAATGTCTGGTTATATGCCAACGATTAGTGCTTCAGCAAGTTATAATTTAAGCAGTAATGAATTTTCAACACTTTTAAAAAATCGCTCAATGGGTTGGGGTATAAGTATAAGCTTCCCGATATTTGACAGGTTGCAGCTCCAGACACAGGTTCAACAGGCAAAAATAAATGTTAAAAATGCAGAGGTTCAACTTGAACAGGCAAAGAGACAGATAACAGCAGATGTGAAGAAAGCAATACTTGATCTTGAATCCGCAATGAAACAAATTGAAGTAGCAGAGCGACAGGTTAAATCAGCTGAACTTGACCTTAAAACAGCGGAGGAAAAATACAACATCGGCGCTGGGACACTGCTTGATCTCTTAATTGCAACTGCAAATTATACAACTGCGGTAAGCGCAAGAGTTAATGCAATTTATAGTTATATCGCTGCAAAAGTTCAACTTCAATATGCACTTGGCGAACTTGATATAGAGTAAGACTAACTGTAACAAACTTTATTAGGCTGGCGTAATCTAAAATAAAAAACTCCTTTTAAAAAATGGGAAAAAATAACAAACAAAGGAAGAGAAGAATTTTTGTTCTTGCTGGAATTGCTGTTTTAGTTATTGCTTCGGTGGTCGCTGCAGTTTTAAGTGGTGGGAGGGAAAAGGTTGTAGCTGTTCAAACTGAGAAGATCAGCAGAAGAGATATAACACAAATCGTTACAGGGACCGGGAAAATACAACCAGAGGTTGAAGTGAAAATAAGTGCAGAGGTAAGTGGTGAAATTGTGGAAATGCCAGTTAAGGTTGGTCAAAGCGTAAAGAAAGGACAGTTGCTCGTCAAGATAAAGCCAGACCTTTACATTGCTCGCAAGGAAGCAATGGAAGCAAATTTAAAATCAGCACTTGCACAACTTGAAATTGCGAAAGCGAACCTTTCAAAAGCGGAATCAGAATTCAAAAGAGCCGAAGAACTTTATAGCAAAAAATTAATTTCAGATGCTGAATACGAAAACACACGCACAAGCTACAATATCGCAAAAGCACAATATTCTTCTGCTTCATCTGCGGTTGAACAAGCAAGGGCATCTTTAAGACAAGCTGAAGAAGACCTCGCAAAAACCATAATTTATTCCCCAATTGATGGGGTTGTAACCCAAATTAATGCGGAGGTTGGGGAAAGAGTCGTTGGAACAAGCCAAATGGCTGGAACTGTGATAATGGTTATAGCAGACCTTTCAAAGATGGAAGCAAGGATTGATGTGAGTGAGGTTGATGTAGTTCATGTTTCAATCGGAGATACCGCAATTCTTTCAGTTGATGCCTTCCCGGAGAAAAAACTTAAAGGAATTGTTTACGAAATATCAAACGCAGCTAAAACGAAGGGATTAGGAACGCAGGAAGAAGTTGTAAATTTTGAAGTCAGAATCAGAATACTTAATAAAGATATCGCACTTCGCCCAGGGATGTCAGTTACAGCAGATATTGAAACTGAGAAAAAATATAATGTTATCGCTGTCCCAATTCAAGCGGTTACAGTAAGGTCGTTAAAGAAAAACAAACCTGTAGATAATCCCTCAACCGAACTCAACACAAAGAAAAATGATAAAGATGATATGGTTGAGGTCGTTTTTATAGTTGAAAATGGGGTTGCGAAAATGGTTCCAGTGAAAAGAGGGATAAGTGGAGAAATGTATGTTGAAATAACTGAAGGATTAAAAGGCGATGAAGAAGTGGTCGTTGGGAGCTTCAAAGCCATAAACCGAGAACTTGAGGATGGAGTTAAAGTTAGGATTCAAAAAGAGAAAACAAAAACAAAATAGAAAGGTATAGAAATGCCTTTAATTAAACTTGAAAATGTCGTAAAAATTTATGATCTTGGCGCAGAGAAAGTTCATGCTTTAAGAGGGATAAATCTTGAAATAGAAAAGGGGGAATATGTCGCTATAATGGGACCCTCTGGCTCTGGAAAATCAACTCTTATGAACATCATCGGCTGTCTTGACACGCCGACATCTGGAAGATATTTTTTAAACGGTGTAAATGTAAGCGAACTTAATGACAATGAATTAGCAAGAATAAGAAATAAGGAAATTGGTTTTGTTTTTCAAACATTTAATCTTTTACCCAGAGCTGATGCTCTACACAATGTTGAGTTGCCACTAATTTATGCAGGTGTCCCGGGCGAATTAAGAAAGAAGTTAGCTCGTGAGGCGCTTGAACAAGTCGGTCTTGGCGATAGATTACATCATAAACCAAATGAACTATCTGGCGGTCAAAGACAAAGAGTTGCAATTGCACGGGCGTTGGTCAATAAACCATCCATAATTCTTGCAGACGAACCAACCGGAAACCTTGACACAAAAACTGGAGCTGAAATTCTCGCATTGTTTGATGAACTCCACTCAAAGGGAAATACAATAATTATTGTCACACATGAGCCAGATGTTGCAAGACATGCACACAGAATTATAAGAATTAGAGACGGCATGATTGAAAGCGACGAAAAGGTTGTTGATAGAATCATCGCTCAAAGATGATTTCAACGAAAAAAATTAACATATATGAAATTCCTTCTTCAATTACAGGAAAGTTTAAAAATAGCAATACAATCAATACTTGCACATAAACTTCGTTCTGCACTTACAACGCTTGGGATTGTAATTGGCATTGTTTCGGTCACATTGATGAACATGACAATTGAAGGTCTAAGCAAAGCATTTCGCTCAAGTATTTCAGCGATAGGCGCGGATGTTCTTTATATTCAAAAATGGCCTTGGTTTGCAGGGGAAGATTGGTGGAAATACAGAAATCGTCGTGAAATCAAAATAAGTTACGCCAAAGATATAAAAGAAAGATCAACCTATGCAGTTGCAGTAGCACCGACGGTCTTCAGCAGATCAACTCTTAGATTCGGAAGTAACTCAATGGAAAACGTTGTCATTATCGGGACAACAGACGAATTTATTTATACTGCTGGGGCTTCGGTGGAAATTGGAAGATTTATGAGCGAAGTTGAGGTAAAGGCAGAAAGACCTGTTTGCGTCATCGGGGCTGAAGTCGCTGAAAAGTTATTTGGTAATGTTAACCCAATTGGAAGGGATTTAAAAATTGCTGGCAGAACCTTTAGAGTCGTCGGCGTATTGGAAAAACAAGGTAAATTTTTAGGACTTGAATCACTGGATGATAGAGTTTACATTCCGATCGGTCAATTTACAAAGATGTTCCCATGGAGGACGGGCGCAACGATAACGGTTAAAGTTAGGGATATGAACGAGATAGAAGAAGCAATAGAGGAATTAAGAGGAATTATGAGAACGCTGAGACGTCTTAAACCATGGCAAGAGGATGATTTTTCGGTTAACAGGCAAGAATTACTTTTAAATGCTTATAATCAAACTGTTGGTGTTATCGGCGCAGTCGGGCTCGGTATAACTTTGCTCTCGCTTATCGTTGGTGGAATCGGAATTATGAACATAATGTTTGTCTCTGTGAAAGAAAGAACCAAAGAAATTGGCATTAGAAAGGCTGTTGGAGCAACTCAAGGGGCGATATTAATTCAATTCCTTATTGAGGCAATTATAATAAGTTTTTTCGGTGGTGCAATTGGGCTGATTTTTGCCGTTATTCTTGGCTTCGTCGTTGATCAAATTCTCCCAACTTCGCTTCCGCTATGGGTTGCTCTTCTTTCAATTTTCATTTCAATCATGGTCGGGGTCGTTTCTGGAATTATACCTGCTTACAAAGCGTCAAAATTAGATCCAGTTGAATCTTTAAGGTATGAGTAAAACAAAAACTTAATTTCTAAATGGCAAATAGCAGATGGAAAATTCTCTGGTTTGAGATAGTTGAAAGCTTGATCATGGTTTGGGATTCGGTAAAGGCGAACAAGTTAAGAACATTTTTGACTTTACTTGGTATAATTGTTGGCGTTTTTTCAATAATTGTTGTAATGACAGGTGTAAGAGTTTTACAAAAAAATGTTGAAAGCTCACTGAATTTTCTCGGGGCAAATACATTTCAGATTCAAAAATATCCCGCCGTTGTGATCGGTCGCTCAAACTGGGCAAAATATAGAAATAGAAAGGATATAACATATGAACAAGCTATCTATGTAGCTAAAAATGCAACTCTTCCAGAAGCTGTGGCGATTCAAGCTTGGACTGGTCCTAAAATTATTCAATATGGTGACTTGAGAACAAATCCGAACATAATCATTCAGGGTGAGATGCCCGAGGGATTTATAACGAATAACTGGACAATTCAAGAAGGAAGGGCTTTGTTTGAAGACGATCTTGAGTTTTCAAGATTTGTTGCGGTTCTTGGTGCAAATGTCGCTAAAAAACTTTTCCCTAATACTGATCCAATTGGTAAAAAGGTGAAAATTGACGGATATGACTTTCTTGTTATCGGTGTAATAAAAGAGTTGGGCGGAATGTTTGGTGGTCAGGCAGACAACTTCGTTGTAATCCCTCTTACGACATTTTTAAACCTTTACGGAAAAGATAGAAGTTTAAACATACTCGTCAAGGCTAAAAGCCGTGAGCTATACGATGAAACGGTTGAGCAAGTGACAGCTCTTTTAAGAGCGGTTCGCAAAGTTCCACCAGGAGCTGAAAATGATTTTGAAATTTTTTCAAATGAAAGTTTGATAAAACAATTCAACGATTTAACATTTGCTTTAAGAGTTGGTGCACTTGTTGTCAGTATGATAGCCCTCGTTGCAGCTGGAGTTGGGATAATGAATATAATGCTTGTTTCAGTGACAGAAAGAACCCGTGAAATCGGGATAAGAAAAGCCGTTGGAGCAACAAAGAGAAATATATTAACACAATTTCTATTTGAAGCAATTGCCCTAAGCCAATTTGGTGGAATAATCGGGATAATTTTGGGGGTTATCGGCGGCAACACCCTCGCTTTGATTTTGAAAACTACACCAATAATACCATATGATTGGGTTATACTTGGGTTTGTTATCTGCTCAGCAGTTGGAATAATTTTCGGGGTCTACCCAGCATGGAAAGCAGCAAGCGTTGACCCAGTTGAATCTCTAAGATACGAATAAGGACTTAAAAAGTGATTGAGCTTGAAAAACCGATGTTAATTTCATTTATCTTAACCCCCGAGCTAAGTTCAAACCCCCTCCTGAATTTAACAAAAAGATGATGCTGTGGGAATAAAAAGATATACGGGACATTCATTGCATTCCCGAACCAAGCTGAAATTTCAATTCCGGCTGTATTTACTGAGTTAAAATTTGTCCATCCAAAAGTTCCAATTGAAAATCCAACACCAAAAATCCCAGCCCGTCCAATTTTTTTAAGCAGAACATCTTGAGTCACAGCAATCGCAATCCTGCTCCCATATTTTCCAAGGTATGAATATTGAAAAATTAACCTCTTTTTTGAGAACCTGAACCTAACCGAATCCCCATGCCCAATTGCAGTTTCAAAAGCAATTCCACTGCTATAATTTCCATTTCTTTCCATTACAACAAAAGATGGCGGGAATAGACTTAACACAACAAACCCTGTCGTTAATGGGAGCCCTATCAGCGCACTTGCACCAAGCAAAATTTTCCCCATTGTTATCTTATCACTTGTATCAACCTCAACAGGACTTGATATATCCCCGCTTGATAACATGGTTGTATCTACACAAGCGAACGAACTATCACATGAGCTTATCTCTTGCGATTGGAGTAATTGAAAAAATGATAAAAAGATCATAATTGCAAGTATTACTATCATTCCCCTCATTTTAGCTCAGCCTCCTTGTCTAATTTATTTTCTACCCTTATTATAATTGTTAAAAAAATTTCTTAACGATAGGCTAAACCCCAAAGGTCCTATGGACTCCTTAGGATAACCCTTTGGGGCTTAGAAGGGTCGCTTAAGGACGATCCTTTTTTAACTCACCCCCTTTAGTTCCCCCTCTCTAAATTTTTAGAGAGGGGATGAATTAATTTTGACTCACTCCCGTTTAAGTTCTCCCTCTCTAAGTTTTTAGAGAGGGGGAAAGGTTGAGGAAATTTTTTAACTCACCCCTTTTAATTCCCCTCTCTAAATTTTTAGAGAGGGGACAGGGGGTGAGTCAATTTTTATTCCCCTCTCTATGTTATTAGAGAGGGACAGGGGTGAGTCAATTTCTATCATCGCCCAATAGGACAATCTCTATCCTTCTATAACTGTTTGAAGGCTCATTTGTAAAAAATATCGCATAAAATAATTATGACACCTTGATCTTTATATTTCAGTGATCATTTTGTCAAATTCTTCAACTGTAACAGCTGGAGCGGTTTTAAACGATATATTTGTGAGTTTCGTCAGAGCAATTGATGCTTTCATCACTTCAGCATTATCAGGAAACTCAGCAATTATAACAAGATCAATTTCGCCAAGCAGAGCGTAAATTTCTTTTACCTTTCCACCAAATTTTTCAATTAACTTGTTCGCTTCAACTGTTCTTTCGGGAGACATTCCTTTAATCCCCTCCTGCGTATATTTACCAAAAAGAAAATAAACCGGCATATTTTTACCCTCCACAGTTTTTGAAATTAAGTTAATAATTTTAACATCTCAAGTCAAGCTCTAATAGGTTTATTCACCGCAATTTTTGTTTTTAACTTTAGCTAAATTATATTTTGAGCAAGTTAAAAATGAAACACGCAAATTTAAAATCCGTCTTATCAACAAAAACAAAATTTTGGAGATCAAAATGAAAAGGTTAACAATTTCAATTTTTCTGATTTTAACTTTCACGACCTCCTGCCTTATATCAAAACCTGAGAACTACTGGCAACAGCATGTCAACTATAAAATCAAAGCCCGACTTGATCCCGATAAAAATCTTATCACTGGTTCAGAGATTTTAACCTACACAAACAATTCCCCAAACGAGATTGACAGGGTTTATTTCAGGCTATACTGGAATATCTTCAAACAGAACAGCCACGGCTGGAAATATGCAGAAAGAAGGAAAATGTACGCACGACTTGCCAGAAAATATAAGGGGGTTGAGATTAAAAATTTCTCTATCATTTCAAACTCTAAAGAAATCCCAATTGAATACAAAATTGATGATACAATCCTTGAAGCATCTCTGCCTCAACGGTTGAAATCAGGTGAAAAAATTACTTTTAAAATTGAATGGGAAGAAGAAGTCCCCCCAGGACCTGGGATGAGAACAGGTGTTAGCAACCGATGTTTTGACATCGCACAATGGTATCCACAAATTGCAGTTTACGATAAATATGGGTGGCACACGGATCAATATATTGGAACTGGTGAATTCCACAACGACTTTGGAGATTTTGAAGTTGAACTTGAAATTCCAAAAAGTTTCATCGTTGCATACAGCGGCGAGCTTTTAAATCCAGATGAAGTTTTGCCTGACTCTGTGATCCAAAACCTTGAGAAAGCAAGAAATAATCCTGAAAAAGTTTATCGCATTGCTGATTTCTCAAACAGAGAAATCACAGATGAAGACAAAACAAACTATATAACTTGGAAATTTGTCGCCAAAAATGTGCGTGATTTCGCTTTCAGCGCTTACGAAAGATATATTTGGGACGCCGTCTTCTGGAAAAATGAAGAACATCCCTACGGTGGAGTGATGATTCATTCCCTTTATTTCAAAGATAATGCGAAGCATTGGAAAGATTCATCCGCTGTATTTGGCTTACATGCAATAAAATTTTTCAGTGAAAATTTCGGTTTATATCTATATCCAAATGCCTTTGTCATGTCAAGCTATGCCGTTGGAGGTGGAATGGAATACCCGGGGATTGTTTTCATCGGATATAACATCACAAATTCACCATACAGAGGTCTTTTCGGAGTTATAGTTCATGAGCTCGGTCACCAGTGGTATCCGATGATGATAAGCAACAATGAAACTGAATTTGCATTTATGGATGAAGGATTTAATACATTTATAACTACTCTTGCGTTTGAAGCATACTACGGAAGAAAAAATAATCTCCTTGATCCAACGAAATGGTATATTCGTTCATCTGGGCTTTCAACCGATGAACGAGAAAACAATCAACGTCAGTATCTTATGCTTGCTATAACGGGGTATGAAGAGCCAATAGCCACACATGCGGATCACTGGCTTGAAAACTATCCAGCTACTACAGCATTCTATCCGAAGACAGCAACTGTTATGTTTATGCTTCAATATGTGCTTGGCGATTCAACTTTTTCAAAATTGATGAAAGAATATTATGAGCGATGGAAATTTAAACACCCCTACCCTGAAGATTTCTACAATCTCGCAATGGAAATAAGCGGAAAAGACTTAAGATGGTTTTTTGACCAATGGTTTCATAGAACTTATACCTGCGATTATGGGATCAAATCAATCAGGTCAAAAAAGATTCAAAAAGATGGGAAAGAAATTTACAAAACAACGATAAAAATTATTCGGAAAGGCAGAGCAGTTATGCCCCTTGACATAGCAATAAAAATGGAAAATGGAGAAATTACGAGCGTAAATCTCCCTGTTGATATCTGGCTAAATGATGAATGGGAAAATGAAATTGATATTGAACTTCCATCAAAACCCACTTCAGCCGAGATCAACCCTGACTTAAGAATTGCTGATATAAATCGCCTGAACAATACATACCCGTTCCCAAAAGTTAAAATTTCAATTGACAATACCATCCCGCTATCTCAATTTATCGCTCCAATTGATGCATATTCGCTGAAATTGAGACCCTCCATCTGGTATAACATCACCGATGGTTTTAAATTTGGTTTAAAACTTAACGGATCATATCTTGATGATGTCATTTCACATAAATTCTGGGCTCTTTACGGGACGAGGTCAAACGAGATTGATTTCTATTTTAGCGACAGCAGAAGAATCCCATTTGAAATAAGCAAAAATACATTCACAGAAATTGAAATTTTCAAAATTGAAGGAAGATATGGTGGAGGCTTTGGATTTAGAAAACGATTTAGAAAAACCTTGACAATTCCACCTTTCCACGATTTAAATTTAAAAGTTCAACTCTTGAAATCAACAGACGGAAAGTATTTAGACCAGATTTACAAATGGGATGAGAAAAGATTGACAAGAATTATTGCTGGGTATACTTACTTTAATTATGGCGAAAAATGGCGTGTGAATTTTTCACTTTTCTTTGAATCATCAACAGTGTTAAGCGAATTCAATTATTCAAAGGTTTATTCAGAAATTATTCAAACATTCCGCTTGCCTTTTGGATACAGTTTTTCTGTGAGGTTATTCGGCGGATATGGCAATGGAACGATACCACAACAAACCAAGTTTTTTATAGCAACCTCATCACCCATTGATCAATTTTACAGACCACTTTATAGAAGTAAAATCTTTCCTGCTGATTTAAGAAAACATATTGAACCGTTTGGAGGTGCTGGACTGCGAGGATATATTGATCAAAATGTTTCAGGTGATAGAATTTATTCCGTTAATTTTGAACTTAACCTACCATCGCTTTTGCCACTTTTGGGGAATTTGCCTATCATTGGAAACTTATTCAAGACGACGCTTTTCTTTGATGCCGGAAAAACATGGGATCAAAATCAAAGGGCAAGTTTAAAAGGTATAAAGTATGATCTTGGGTTTGGTGTAAGAAGCACAATCTTTGAACAATTTTCATCAATGACGAATTTATTTTCAGAAATCGGACTGAATATGATAAGAGTTGATTTCCCAGTTTATGTAAGCCATCCCATAAATGGAGAGAAAAAGTTAAAGTTGAGATGGGTATTAGGGTTTGACAAAACATTTTAAAAATAAAAAGCCCCGAGGTTAAACCTCGGGGCAAATTTTTTAAGCCGAGACTGGCTTCGCCTTCAGAACCTTGTTCAGCATATATCCAACCGTGATCAAACCAGCAATAAAGACGATCCCAAAAACGATAAGCACTGAAATCTGAGGTTGAACTTCAAATTGCTCAGGTTTGAAATAATCTTTTAAATAAGCATCCCTCAAAATATCACGCATTACTGACATACCCACTATTGTCAAAAAGAGCAAGGCTAAACCAGAAATTGAAAGTGGTTTTGGGTTTTGAGCGTTGAAAGAAAGTAAAATAAGAATTAAACTAACAAGCGAAAGCAGAACAGAAATTCCAAAAATAGCCGTTGCTAATCCATCACCGCCCATAAAAACCATCATCAAATCTTTCTTAAGAGCAAGCAAAAACCATATTCCAACTGCATATTGAACGACCGTGCCAATTACAAACCAAAGCCCACCATATTTAATAGCCCATCTTCCAAAGTCTACATCACTTTTCAATTTAATAAGTCCATAAATTAACACAAGCAAACCAGCCACTGAAACCGAAGCAACGAGAAAGTGCAAATATCTTGGGATCACGGTCGGATCATCAAAATTAAAATTAGTTCCATGAGGATTGGCGAAATACTTTTGTGCCCATTTTTCTGGGGTTAACATTAAAACAAGGATGTTTGTATAGATAAGCCCAATCAAAGCGAACAAAACAGCGCTTCCAAGAACTATCCACGCTCTTACCCCTTGAAGTTTTTCAAAATTAAATTGATAAATGTAATACCCATAATATCCGATAAGCAAAAGCAAAATTACACTTAACCACGGCCATGCAAGTGTAATAGATGCTGTATAAAAGTACTGCCCATAAAGAACTTGGATAAACAACAGCGGTGCAATTCCAAGCGTTATAGTAAAAGCAGTTGTAATAGGAAGCATTTTTGAAAAAGAACGGGCGAGATTGAGATGGAATTGACTATTCTTTTTTCTCCCGATTAAATCAGTTATTCCGGCGATTATACCACCACCAAGTGCAAAGTTCATTGCGATTATATGAAGTATGAATGTAAGAATAAGCAAGAATTTTAAAAGCCAATATGGTGCTGGCAACGGTATCGGGTCAGGTTCTGGTATTATGATTTGCTGTGTCATTTTTTAAACCCGTATTTTGTTTTTTCTTCATTTAAATTATAAAGCCATTTTGCAAGTGCTTTCCTTTCCTGTTCGGTTCCGTAAAATGGTGGCATAAAACCTTTAAGCATTTCAAGATGTTGAAGTTGAAAATCAATATAATTTTCGCTCCATCCATTGACAAGTTTCTTTATCCCATTATAACCATCAACTGTATGGCAACTCTGGCATTGAACCCTGAAAATTTCTTCACCCGCTTTGAGCATATTTTCTTCATTTATTTCCTTAATGGTAATCCATTTGGCGAAGTTTAAAATTCCCATCTCGTTTATTTTATCACCGTGAGCTTTTAGGATGGAATTTGAATACATGTAGTTGTAAATTATATACGGTTTTCTGACCGCTTCTCTCACCCATTCGGTCACAGCAGTAACCAAAAATCCCATAACAAGCAAGCCCAGTGCAAATGCGAACGATGTTTGTTTTGGGGTTTTAATTGGACCAAGCCATGAGAATAAAGCGATGATAAATGAAAAAACAACACTTAACCCGGCAAAAATAGTAACAGCTGGCGCACCGCCCATTGAAATTTCACGAGCGAGCGGTGGAATAATTGAAATATACCAAATCCCCGCCACGGGAATAAGAATAAATGCAGGAACGAGCCATTTGCCTGAATATTGAACGACTTTAATTCTCAACTCTTCATCTTCTAAACGAGTTGCGGTTATCAAAGAATATAACCCCGCAAGTGCAAGCGCAACACCCGTTCTTATGAAAAGCGATGGGAAATATGAAGGATTGAAAAATCCGACCCAGAACTTTTTGGAAGGTTCCGTAAACGGAATATCAACCCAACCTCCAGATGTAAGCATAAATGTCAAAATACCGTTAATAATTACAAGGCTCAAGTATGCACCCGCAAAGTAAATCCAGCCAATTATGTTGTGTGTTTTCGGGTCAAGTTTGTCCCATGTAGCATAGTAAATTAAAATCGCGGAGATTTCAACAATGAAAAACACCCACTCAATTGCCCACCCGAATACAAAGCTGTGAATTAAAGTTGATGTAGCAGATGGATGAACAAGACCAATTGTGAACCAGATTCCAACCCCTGATAAAGCTCCAAGCACCACTGTGAGAAGCAGGAAAAATTTTGAGTGCTTTTTCAGATAAGCAATAAGTTTTTGGTCATTTTCTTTGATTGCTTTTCTTTCTGTTAAAGCAAGATAGATCCCACCACCAACTGCGAAATGTGAAACAAAGACATGAAGAATTGCAACAACACCAATTAAGATTCCACCTCCGATTAGCGGAACATCCCAGAAAGGATAGTTCATAGATGTACTCCTATTTTGTTTTAAACTCGTTATAAATTTAAACATCCCTGACAAAACAAGTCAAGTTAGAAGTTCTTAATTTTTTGTCAAAAGAAACAAATTTGCAAATTTTGTGTTATAATTTTATAGAGAATGCGTTCAACTTATCGTTGAACAAACTTGAAATTTTATTTCAAATTTTTTAACTTAAAAACAGCGATATAAAAAATTATCTTGGAGGTTAATTAAAAATGCCAGTTATCAAAAAACCCGAAGCTGATTTGAGATTAAGGTGGCGGAAGTGGATTGAACTCGGACTTGTGATTGCGCTTGTTGTGTCAATTGTCGCTTTTAGATTTTTCCCGAAAGATGTTGGTCGTGGGAAGAAAATTTTAACTGTGGAGCAGGAAATAATCAAACCGGAGGAAATTCCACAAACCAGACAGGAAAATAGACCTCCGCCACCACCAAGACCACCAATCCCAATTGAAGCTCCAAGCGATGAAGCTTTGAGCGATATCAACATTGATATAAGTTCTGAGCTTGATATCACAAAAGAGGTTGCTCCACCCCCACCGAAAGAAGAGCTGAGCAAGAAAGAAGAAGAGATACCGTTTGAGGAGCAGTTCTTTATGGTAGTTGAGGAGATGCCAGAGATAATTGGCGGACTTGAATCAATCCAGAGAAATGTTGTATATCCTGAGATAGCTATAAGAGCTGGGGTTGAAGGAACGGTTTATGTTATGGCATTCGTGGATGAAAATGGAAATGTCGTAAGGGCTGATGTTGTCAAGGGGATTGGCGCTGGATGTGATGAAGCTGCTGTTGCTGCGGTCATGAAAGCTAAGTTTAAACCCGGGAAACAGCGTGGAAAACCCGTCAAAGTTCGTGTGATGATCCCGATAAGATTTAAATTGAAGAAATAAGTCAAAATCTTTTGAATATCTCTCTTTTATTTTTCAAGGCACAGGGTTTTTATAACTCTGTGCCTTTTTATTTAAAATAAAACTTCCCAACTATGCAAACCGAAATTATCCTCGCCTCCATTTTACTTATTTTATCAGCTTTTTTCTCTGCAAGCGAGATTGCTTTCATAACTGCAAACAAAATAAAACTTGAAATAAAATCACGCTCATCTTTAACTGCTAAAATCGCAAATGATTTCGCCAAAAATCCCGAAAGATTTCTCATAACCATTCTAATCGGAAACAATTTTGCTAACATAGCTCTTAGTTCAATTTTGACCTACATTCTTAAAACGATAACAAATCTTAATGACTTTTCAATTTTGATTTTTCTTACACTTTTAATCCTTACTTTTGGAGAATTGATCCCAAAAACAATTGGAAGGGAGTCTGCAGATGGATTTGTGTTATTTGCATCACTTCCTCTTAAACTGATTTACTTTATATTTTTACCGGTAGTGAAGCTTCTAAAAGTTGCGTCGGAGAAAATTTCAAAAGCCTTGAAGATCAAAACAGAAACAATTGAACAATTCTTCAGCAAAAAGGATTTTGAAATCCTTCTAAAAGAAAGTGAAACAAGAGAAAGCCTAAAAATTGATATACCGTTCTCAAAAGTTTTCAAACTTGAAAGCTTGGCGGTTGAATCCGTAATGAGACCGAGAACAGAAATAGTAGGCGTTGAAAAAAACATGAAAATGAAAGAGATAATTGAAACATTCTCAAAATCTGGACACTCACGACTGCCAGTTTATGATAGAACAATTGACAATATAATCGGGATAATCTATGTGAAAGACTTATTTAAAAACCCAAAAAGTATTGAAGAGATTTTAAAAGAACCTTATTTTGTCCCAGAGAAAAAACGTTGTATTGAACTTTTAAGAGATTTCAAAGAAAAAAATATATCTATGGCAATTGTAGTTGATGAATTTGGTGGCGTTTCGGGGTTGATAACCCTTGAGGATGTAATTGAGGAACTGGTTGGAGAAATTGAAGATGAATTTGATATCGGGAAAAAATTTATACAAAAGATAGATGCCAACACTTTTATTCTGAATGGGCTTACGGAAATTGATCATTTAAATGAGGAATATAAACTCAACATTCCTAAAGGAGATTATGAAACGATCTCGGGTTTTGTGATAAATAATATCGGTAGAATTCCATCAAAAGGTGAAGAGTTTATAATCAATAATTTTAAGATAACGATTTTGAGCGTAACACGAACTCGGATAAACTCTCTAAAACTAACTCTTTTAAAACACCATGAATAAAGTTCTACACATTTTTTCTGTTGGTGCATTTATATTCGCTGTATTTATAGCGACAAAAAACTTTAATGAGATAAATAGACCAGAACCGACTGAAAATGTTTCAATAAACTATTTCTCAATTGTTCATCCGCCTGATATCGTTTTCCTCTGCGGTGAAAGAATACCACTTGAGATTCCCGATGTCAGAGAAAGATTTGAGCGTGAATTTTACATTGAATTTAATGAAAATCAACTTATACTTGACCTCAAAAGATGTGGGAAATATATGCCTTACATTGAGAGCAAGATAAGTGAAAGGGGATTGCCTGCTGATTTGAAGTATCTTGCAATTGCTGAAAGCCGTCTTATTGAAAACGTATATTCAAGTAAAGGAGCAGCTGGAATTTGGCAACTTATGCCCGAAACAGCGAGAAAATACGGTCTGAGGGTTGACGATTATATAGATGAGCGCCTTCACATCCAAAAAGCAACGGAAGCTGCTCTTTCATACCTTCAGGATTTGTATAAAAAATTTAACAACTGGTCACTTGTCCTTGCTGCATACAACGCTGGAGATGCCCGGATAACAGATGCAATGCAATTTCAATGGGTTGATAATTATTTTGACCTTCACCTCAACAGGGAAACGGCAAGATTTGTATTTAGAGTTGCTGCAATAAAAGAGTTAATTTCAAACGCTCGCAAATACGGATTTATTCTTGATACCACAAAACTTTTTAAGGCACCAAATATCAAATATGTTACCGTTAAAGGTCCAATCCAAAATCTCGCTCTTTGGGCAAGAATGCAGGGAACAAATTATAAGACCTTAAAATATCTTAATCCATGGATTCTGAAATCATCGCTTCCAGATGGTGAATTTCAAATCGCTTTACCAGCTGAAGCTCAACCTCAGGAATTGAACCTTGCAGAGTATAAGTACAAAGGTTCAAGAGTTATATTTCAAAACGGAGAGATAATTATCGTTCCAGAAAAAACGATCAATCACCGTGTCAGAGCTGGGGAAACAATTGAAAAAATCGCCCAAAAATACAATGTAAGCATTGAAGACATCGTTGAACTCAACAAACTTGAGGGTAAAAGTCTAAAACCCGGACAAATAATCAAAATACCTGTTTATTAAAAATTTCCAAACCTATACATATGCTCCACCTTTATACACTTGTTCATTATAACTTTTAAACCTGCATCTTGAGCCCTTTTTGCTGCTCTTTCATTTATAACCCCAAGCTGCATCCACACAACTTTTGCCCCCTTTTGGATTGCCTGCTCAACTATCTCATCAACAAATTCAGGTCTTCTAAATATATCAACAATATCAACATCATCCGGCACACTTAAAAGGTCTGGATAAGCTTTTAAACCAAAAACTGAATCTATGTTTGGATTAACAGGGATGATCTTATAACCGTTTCTCAAAAGATACTCCCCAACGATATAGCTATCTCTATCAGATTTATCTGAAATACCCACCACTGCAATTGTTTTATACTTTGTCAGGATTTCTTTGATTTCATCATTCATTTTGGCTCTCATTTTTTGTTTATTTTTTATTTTTAGGTTTTTAACTTACCTTTGCAAGATTAACGCTATCGGAATATCGCTTTAAAAATTCCTTTCTCAGTTTAGAGTGTTCTGGTTTTGATAAATCTGGGTCTTCTTTTATAATTGCAAACGCCTCAGAGCGTGCGAGCTCAAGAAGTTCTCTATCTTTTGATATATCAGCGAATTTAAATTTTATAAATCCACTTTGTTTAGTTCCGAAAAATTCACCTGGACCACGAAGTTCAAGGTCCTTTTCAGCAATTTTAAATCCATCCATAGTTGAAGCAATGATCTTAACTCTTTCAATTGCTTTAACCTCATCATTTACCTCATACTCAAACAAAGCGTCATTTGATGTTTTTCTAACAAGATTTGATTTCACAATCAAAAAGCAGTATGATTGCTTTTCACCTCTTCCAATTCTACCGCGCAACTGATGAAGTTGTGCAAGCCCAAACCTTTCAGCGTTTTCTATCACCATTATTGTGGCATTTGGGATATCAATGCCAACTTCAATCACCGTCGTCGCAACAAGAATTTGAATTTTTCCTTCCTTGAAAGCAAGCATAATTTCTTGTCTTTCCGTGCCTGGCATTTTGCCGTGGATCAAGCCAACGCTGAACTCAGGGAAAACTTCATTTTTCAAACGAATATAATTTTCAATCGCCGACTCAAGGTCAAGTTTTTCAGATTCCTCAATCAACGGATAAACGATATATGCCTGATGTCCTTCTTTGAGCTTCGCACGGATGAATTCATAAACCCTTTCTCTTTCGGTATCGGGTAAGACTTCAGTTTTAACCTTTCTTTTTTTAGGCATTTCATCTATAATTGAGACATCAAGGTCTCCGTAAAGTGTGAAAGCAAGCGTTCTTGGAATTGGGGTCGCTGTCATTATCAAAACATCAGGATTATAACCCTTTTCAATAAGCGATGCTCTTTGCATAACTCCGAAACGATGTTGTTCATCAATCACAACAAGACCAAGGTTTTTAAAATTAACTCTTTCTTGAATTAAAGCGTGTGTTCCAATTATTATCTGCGCCTCGCCATTTTCAATCTCGTTTAAAATTTCCTTTTTCTCTTTTGGTTTCAAACTTCCCGTAAGAAGGCGAACTTTAACGGGCAAAGAATCAAGCAAGCTCAAGAAAGTAGCATAATGCTGTTCAGCAAGAATTTCTGTTGGGGCCATAAACGCAGATTGATAGCCATTGTCAACAGCGATTAACATCGCAATTAAAGCAACTATCGTTTTCCCACTTCCAACATCACCTTGAAGCAAACGATTCATCGGTCTATCCGATTTCATATCATTCCATATCTCACGAATCACCCGTCTTTGAGCTTCTGTGAGTTTAAACGGTAAAATTTTGCTGAAACCATGAACAAGATCACCAATTTTTTTAAAAGAGATGCCTTTTTCAAAATGTTTCAGCTCATAATGTTTTCTTGCAAGAAGAAGTTGAAGGAAAAATAATTCTTCAAATTTTAATCTTTTCAGCGCAAGTTGAAGATCAATATGAGTTTCAGGAAAATGGATTGATTTTATAGCAAGATTTAAGGGCACAAGATTATACTTTGCAAGAATTTTCTCGGGTAAAGTTTCTTCAACATAATCAATGTAGTTATTAATGACCTCACTTATCATTTCACGAAGTTTAAGCGTGTTGAGACCAAGGGATTTCAGTTTTGAGGTAGAGGGATAAACTGGAACAATTCTTCCTGTGTGTATATTTATGCTATCTGCCTCGGTTAAAAAGTCAAATTCAGGGTGAACAAGATTTATTTTGCCTTTAAAGGTAACTGGTTTACCAAAAACAGCGACAAGATCCCCGATGTCAAATTGCCTTTTAAAATATTCAATTTTATTAAACCATGTGCAACTTAATTTGCCAGTGCCGTCATCAATCACAATTTCAAGGATTTCTTTTCCGCTTGAACTTACAAGAATTTTTTTATCAACGACACGACCGATAAATGTAACTGCAGAAGACTTGTAAGAAAATTCCCACCAGTTTCTTTTCAACCTGGCAACACTTACGACGGTGCTTCTGTCAATATACTTGATTGGGGCATAGTAAAGCAGATCAATAAGTTTTTCAACGCCAACATCACGGAGCGCTTGTGATCTTTTTTCCCCGATCCCTTTGAGATACCTTATGTCAGTTTCAAGAGTAAGCGTTGATTTTTTCTCTTGTTTGCTCATCATAAATCATTCAAGTTTTTCACCAATTGCTTTTTCAACCACATTTATAATTTCCCCACTCCTGACGATTTCAAGCGCCTTCACGATGTCATTATGTAAAATTCTATCTTCATCAAGATGTTTAATTTTCTTTCTAACGAATTCATACGCCGCTTGTGTCCCGATACCGCACCTCATTATTTTTCCAGTCTTTGGATCAACCTTCGCAAAGTCAATCCCCTGAGCAGCGCACATTATCTCAATTGCAAGAACAGTTTGAACATTTTTTAAAACTCTATATGCCTTTTGCGCCGATATTGAGCCCATGCTGTTATGGTCTTCTTGATTTGCTGATGTGGGTATTGAATCAACGCTTGCAGGATGAGCCAAAACTTTGTTTTCAGAAACCAGAGATGCTGCGGTGTATTGAGCTATCATCAATCCCGAGTTTAATCCACCACGAGTTGTTAAAAACTTCGGCAAACCACTCAATTGAGCGTTGACAAGTCGTTCTATTCTTCTTTCTGAAACATTTGCAAGTTCAGATAAAGCAATAGCGATGAAATCCATTGCAAGCGCAATCGGTTGTCCATGGAAATTTCCACCTTCAAGATGAACTTCATCCTCTGGGAAAATCAACGGATTATCCGTTGCTGAATTCACCTCAATTGAAACAATTTCGTAAACATAATCAATCGCATCTCTTGATGCACCGTGAATTTGAGGAACGCATCTCAAAGAGTAAGCATCTTGAACCCTTGGATCATCATAAAGATGAGAAAGCCGTATCTCGCTATTTTTCATCATTCTCAATATATTTCTCGCAACCTTCTGTTGTCCTTGATAGGGTCTTAGTTTATGAATTCTTTCATCAAAAGCTCTATCAGTTCCTTTCAAAGCCTCAATACTAAGTGATGCGGCGATATCAGCTATTTTACACAATTCTTTTGCTTGCTTAACAATCAAGCATGCATAAGCAGTCATCATCTGTGTGCCATTTATAAGAGCAAGTCCTTCCTTTGCAGAAAGTCTAATTGGTTCCAATCCAAATTTTTTAAGCGCAGACAAAGCCTTCATTTTTTTCAAATTTAATGGGTTAATATCCTTCCCCACCCAAACATTACCCTCTCCCATCATTGCAAGGACAAGATGTGAAAGCTGAACGAGATCACCACTTGAGCCAACAGAACCTTGAGATGGAATGATTGGTGTTATGTGAAGATTTAAAAAATCAATTAACATTTTAACCGTTTCAACTCTAACACCCGAATAACCTTTTGAAAGAGCGTTTGCTCTAAGAAGCATCATCGCCCTTACAACTTCAGGAGGTAATGGCTCACCTGCACCTGCAGAGTGGCTGAAGATTAGGTTCCTCTGGAGTTTTTCAATCTCTTTCTTTTCTATCTTCACCGTAGCAAAATCCCCAAATCCAGTTGTAACCCCATAAATCACCTCATCTTTTTGAACCCACTTTTCAACAAGTTGTCTTGACTTTTTCATTTTGGATATGGCATCTGGAGAAAGTTTAACAGGTGCGAAATTAACCGCAACATCAAAAACCTTTTCAGGTGTTAATGTCTCACCATCAACTATTACAGGGTGCGAAGTTTTGTTATTTTTCATAAGCTTTTATTTCACTTTGATTAGTCTTACCGCAAACCCTCCATCCATATCGTGCTTGTGTGGAAATGTTTCCATATAACCTCCATTTGTTACAACATCAGATGGTAAATATTTCCTCGCATCTTCAACTTCAAACTCTGGATGTTTGTCAAGGAAAGATTTAACAACCTCAATATTTTCCTCTGGTTCAATTGTGCATGTGCTATAAACTATCACACCGCCATTTTTAACAAGCTTGCTTGCTGTTTCAAGCAATTCAAGTTGAGTTTTTACAAGATTTTTGATATCCGAAAGCTCTCTTTGCCATTTTATATCTGGCTTCTTCTGAATAACTCCAAAACCTGAACATGGTGCATCAACTAAAACTTTATCCGCGCTTCCATTAAAATTAACAGCAGTTGCGTCCTCAGCTATAAACTCAACATTTGTAAGCCCGACTCTTTCACAACTTTGCTTGACAAGATTTAACCTGTGCTCGTATTTATCAACCGCAATTATTTTCCCCTCGTTTTTCATCAATTCACCGATATATGTAGTTTTTCCACCAGGTGCGGAACATAAGTCAATCACCGTTTCACCAGGTTTTGGATCAAGAAGTTTAACGACAAGTCCAGCGCTTTCATCCTGAACAGAAAAATAACCTTGATTGAAAAGATCAAGGTTATAAATTCCCGTAAGATGCCCGACCTTCAAAAAATCATCAAGATATTTTGACTTAACATATTTTATCCCTCTTTCATCAAAAAGTTTTGCAAGTTCATCAACATTTGTTTTCAAAGAATTTGCTCTGACAACCACCGTCGGGCGTTCATTATTTGCAGAAAGCAACTGCTCAGTTTCATAAAACCCATATCTTTCAACCCACCTCTTAACAATCCATGTTGGATGCGCATACATTATTGAAAGATACTGAATCGGGTCTGATTCGCTATCTGGCGTGGGTAGTTTGTTAAGATTACGAATTATATTTCTTAACACAGCATTGACAAGATTAGCAGCTTTTTGCCCGCGAATTTTTTTGACAAACTCAACCGCCTCGTTTACAGCTGCAGCATGTGGAATTTTTGTTAAAAACAAAATCTGATAAAGCGCAACCCTCATTGCGTTTCTTATGTTCGGATCTTGCATAGCGAACTTGTTCTTACAGAAATACTCAATTATAAAATCAAGTCGCGTTTTCCACCTCACAACTCCATGGGTTAACTCCGTCAAAAATCTCTTGTCAAGTTCATTAAGTTCGTCTGATTTAAGTTCAATGTCAAGAAGTTTATCAAGATATGAATCTGTTCTCTCAACGCGATTCAAAATTTTAACTGCGATCCCACGAGGACCTTTGTAAAATTCCTGAAGTTCCATAATCTTAAGGTATTTTTTTGTTTGATTTAAAAGAATCACGCCTCCCTTTAAAATAAAAAGGGAGTAGCCATTTATCAAAGCTACTCCCTGAAAATTTACTAAACCAAATCAAAAATCGCAACTATTCTTTAAAACCGAATCTCATATAAACAGCCTCATCACCTCAATTATAAGTGAAGGTTGAGTTTTAACAGCCGTGAGAAAAAGATTTTTAAGTGTTAGCTTTTCATATGGAATTTTTGAAAGTTCCCTTGCAATTTCATTCAACTTTTCATCTGAAAATTTATAAATGAATTGCTTTATCTTGTAATATCTTTCATGCCTTTGTCCAAGTGTTTTTCTCCATTCGTCTTCATACTTGAAAATCAAGTTAAGATTATTTTCCCTTACTGCTTCCCCTGCAATTTGACCTGCAATTTTCCCTCCTATCATTCCGCTTATTATTCCGCCACCAGAAACTGGATTCACCTGATGTGCTGCATCGCCAACAAGCATAAGCCCATGCGTTACAATCTTATCTGCTGTTTTAGCACACGGAACGCCACCAGCTATGACAGTTAAAACAGAAGCTTTAGGGAAATTTTTTTCAACGAATTCTTCAAGATATCTTAATGCATGCTTCTGTCTCCCGTAAATTCCAGCGATTCCAAGCCCAACATTTGCGGTGTTTTTCCCCTTTGGAAAAATCCATAGGTATCCACCAGGAGCAACTTTCTCACCGAAGTAAAAATAACATGTATCTGGTTCAACCTCTATATTTGTTAAGGTCATCTGCACCGCCGATTCCATATCTTGAAGTCTGCATGTTGTGTTAAGTCCTGCCCATCTTCCCACTCTTGATTCAACACCATCCGCGCCGATAACTATCTTAGCCCTAATTTCAACCTGTTCAGAATTGTTCAGTAAAACTTTCACTCCTTCAACCCTTCCATCTTTCATTATCAAGCCATTTACATAAGCCTTGGTCACAATTTCAGCGCCATATCTCACAGCAAGTTTTGCAAGCTCGTAATCAAAAATTCTTCTCTCAAGTATATATCCAAAACCTTCAATGTTTGGTTTTATTATAGTCCCGTCTGGAGCGACAAGTTTAAAATATCTAACAGTGCTTGCAATCCATTTCGGGTCTGGCTCAATGAACTGAACAAGTCCCTCATGGCTCACCGCTTCGCCACATCTTACAGGATAACCCACATCTCTATCTTTTTCAAGCACAAGGACCTTTGCCCCGCTCATTGCTGAAAACCTTGCAGCTGTCGTCCCCGCTGGACCAGCTCCAACAACAATGATGTCGTAATAATCCGATTCTGGGAAATTTTTTCCAAAAGCCATTTTTATGTAAAGGTCTCCCTTTTCTTAGTTATGTGAAGTTCAAGAACTTCAAAAGGACAAGCCCATACGCATTTGCCACAATCCGTGCAAAGCTCCTGAATTATCTCAATTTTCGCCTCGTAAAGCTCAATACAATTCTCTGGGCAAACACCAACACAACAACCGCAGAAATCACATTTATTATCTTTGACTATCACCATCTTTACACCTTATTTAGTGAGTTAAGATATTTTCTAATTATATCCTTGAAACCCTTGATGCCGAGTATATTTTTCTTTTTTCCAATTTCGCTCTTTTTCACAAGAAGTTCCAAAAGCCTCCCTTCATCACCCGACTTCTCAGCTTCTTTTATCTTCTCCGTCAAATCAAGCTCTATCTTCTGTATTTTGCGAAGATAAAACTTGGTAAGAACATCATCAACAGCTTTCCACAACTCTTCAACCTCATCTTCATCACCCGAAGTTCTTTTTTCATTCCAAAATTGACTAACCTCATATTTGCTCAGGGCAATGTTTGTCAAAAAACTTCTAAATTCATCGCTTTCAGCTTTATTCAAAAGATCATTAACATCTGGCTTTTTATAATCTCCCTTACTTTCTTGAAACGATTCATGAATTTTCTGATAGATCAGCTTAACATAGTCGCTTGTAATATCGCTAAGCTTTATATACTCAAAAACAAACTTTAACACAACTTCATTTGCCTCAAGTAAAATCTTCGCAAGATCCCTTTCTTCCGCTGGAATGTTTTTAAACTTTGAAAAAATAAAACTTTCCTGAGATTTAACTTCATTCTTTGCCGATTCTTTCCGAGCTCTCAGAATGATAGATTCAACCTCATTAACAAGGAGACGCTCTGGAATTTTATACTTTGAGGAAATTTCACGAATGAAAACATTTCTTTTAAGTTCATCTGGAATTTTTGAAATTGATTCAACGAGCGAGCGAATTGCTTTGACTTTCACATTTGGATCATCAAATTTTCCAAGTTGCTGATATGTTAATGCCTTGAATTCAACGAAATTAACAGCATTTTCAATTAATTTATTAAACTCAGAAATGGGATTTTTCTTTATAAACGAATCTGGATCTTCACCTTCTGGCAATTTAACGATATAAACATCAAGTCCCTGTGCAAGCATCAAATCAATCCCACGCATCATAGCTTTTGCTCCAGCTGAATCGGCATCATAGAGAAAATAAATTGTATTCGTATAATTTGAAATCAACCTCACCTGCTCCTCCGTCAAAGCCGTGCCCCCAGAAGCGACAACATTTTCAATCCCCGCCTGAAATAGAGAGATGCAATCCATATAACCCTCAACAAGAATCGCATATCCTTTTCTCCTTATCGCTTCTTTTCCCTGATAAAGCCCGTATAAAACTTTACCCTTTGTGTAAACCTTTGTCTCTGGAGAGTTTATATACTTTGGTATATTTTCATCATCTTTCAATCTTCTCCCGCCAAAAGCTATAGTCCGACCTGTGATTGAAAAAATTGGGAAAATTACCCTACCCCTGAACCTGTCATAATAAGTTCCGTCTTCTCTTCTTGCCACAACACCAGCTTTTTCAAGCGATTCAAGCGAAAAATTTTGTTTTATCGCATATTGGACAAGGGCATCCCATTGTTCTGGAGAATAACCAAGTTCAAAATTCCTTATCGTTGCGTCATTAATTCCACGCTTATAAAGATATTCAATTGCTTTCTTCCCTTCCGTCGTCTTCATCAAATTTCTGATAAAAAATTCTTTCGCAAACTGATTCGCCTCATAAAGTTCTTCAAACTCCGTCTCAACCCACCTTTCCTTCCTTTCTGGCTTTGGGAGTTCTACCCCCACATATTCCGCAATTTTCTTAACAGCTTCAAAAAATGAAACCTTTTCATATTGCATAACAAAATTAAAAACATTTCCACCAGCACCACAACCAAAACAATGATAAAGTTGTTTATCCGGGCTTACTGTAAATGAAGGCGTTTTCTCAGTATGAAAGGGACATAACCCCACATAATTTTTCCCAACCTTCCTCAAAGGCACAAACTGATTTATATAATCAACAATGTCAACAGCAATTCTTATCTCCTCTATTTTATCTTCAGGGATACGCATTTTTGAATTTTAGTTTTATTTCAACTTGCCTTGTAATAATAAAAATTCCTTTTTGTAAATATCTTTATTACTCGCATTGAACTCATGTTTAACTTGAACCCAAAGGTTTTCAAGAGTGTAAAGTTGCCACGAAACAGGCACAAAAATACGACCAGTTTGTTTTAATTCATAGCTCAAAAGAAAGTGAAAAGCATCCTCTGTAATTTTAGGGTCATCCGAAGGTGAAAAATAAAAAGTCCTAAAGGTTTGTTCTTTTGTCTTTGAGCTGTAAGTTTTACAATCAAGATAGATTACCTTATCGTTATATAAAATTTTAATATCGGGGTATCCAGAGGCTTTTTTCCTGCCAGACTTTGCTTTAGGTTTATCAGCATCTAATCCAACTTCCCTTAAAGATTCTATCACAAAAGACTCTATCTTATTTCCGGCTTCATTCGGTCTTTTGCTGCGAATTCCCTTCTCGCGAGCTTTTTTACCTGCTATTTCAGCTGCTTTTTTCAACTTCAATAATAAATCCTTGTTTTCATCTAATTCAGGATCAAATTTTAAAACATCACAACCAGTTAGCACTTTAATTGCTATTCTATAAGGAATATCCTTAATTGGCTCTAAGAACTTAGAAATTGTTTCTTCAAGATGTTTTACATATTCGTCGTTTTTGTTTCTCATTCCTTCTTAAAGATCAAAATGTTTTCTCTTTGCATCACATTGTACAAACCGAAGATTATCTTATTTATATTTCTAACCAGCTTAAATCCAATTTGCGTCGCATAATTGATGATAAATTCTGTAGTTTTTATTTCTTTACCCTGATATGTTGCATTTCCTATTATTATAACAGCATATTTCCCTCTTTTAAGCACCCTATATATTTCTCTAATAACCTGTTCCATATCTTCGTTATATAGCTCTATTCTATTTCTTCCTTTCCCTCTGACGCCAATAAATTCTTCTCTTATGTTTCTTAAATCATATCCAAGTGCTTTCAAAGCATGCTCATCATTTTTCACATAATCAAGAGCAATGGAATAAGGCGGTGAAGTTATAACCCCATCAATGCTTTCATCAGAAAGTGGTAAATTTCTCGCATCACCTAACCTTATATCAACGCGACCTAAATCAAGATTTAACTCATTTACAAGTTCAACATAATCTTTCACTGAAAGAAGCATTAAATTAAAGTTTTTCAAGAAAGCATCTTGAAATTTCTTTTTTCTCCTTATGTTATCACTTATAGCCACAAGCTTAGCTATCGTATAAAAATTCCTAACCTTTTCGTTCTCAATATTAGAAATAATTCTTTCAAGTTTTTTCTCATCCGCACTAAAAAAGAGAGATGAATCAATTTTCTCTTTATATTCACATATTTCGTTAAGCACATAAATAGATTCAGTTTTAACTTTGCTCTGAAGCACACATAAAGGTGATATATCAATTCCTATGCAATTTATTCCAAGCAATTGTGCCTCAAGGGCAGTTGTCCCACTTCCGATGAATGGGTCAAGAACTGTATCTCCGCTTTCAAGCTTTATTATATTCAACAAAGCTCTTATCATTTGGGGGTGAAACTTGCCTTTGTATGGGTAAATCCAATGCGTTAAATATTGATTAACCGAGTTTGTCCTGTTCTTTCTCAAAATAAAATAATAATCAGTGTATTCACTCCCAACAATCTTAAAATACGCCAATCTTTTCTTAAGTTTTTTCAAATCAAGGTCGCCGAATACATTAAATTCCCTAAGTCCATTTGTTATCTCAAAACCAACCCCAAGAGATATAAGTTCAAACTGTGCCAATGCGAGCTCATAGATAAACTGAACATTTTCAAAAAGGACTAATTTTTCCGATGTCGTTTTTTCGCCAATCATTTTTTCATCTCGCCACTTCGTATTAATTTTAAAACTCAAATGAACAACCTAAACCAGTGAATTTTCTTTTTAAATTAAAGTATTGTCCATAAATATCAAAACCATCGTAAAACACGAAATAAATTAAAACTCCTCTTGAATTCCATCGCCCAAGTTTTACCCCCGCTGTCAAATTAAAAGATAAAATCTCATCAATAAATTTAACATCATAAGCAAAAATGAACACAAATGAATCTAAGTCTTTGAAAAGTTCAAGTCCAGATTGAAAATAGAACTTTCTAACATCGGATGGCTTTATTCTGAACATATATGATAGACCGCCATATAGCCTGTAAAATTTGTCCGTAAAAGCAAAAATTAAATCAGCAAATTCACCTGTAAATGGGAATGGCTTCCTATCTAACTCCCCATACTCATCAACAAGATGCGCACTGTGGTGAAGAATCCTTAAACGATATGAAAAATTGCCTTTTCTCACACTCATATTCCCACCAAAGAAACCATCAATTGCCTCAACCCTCAAAATTAAAAAACCATGATTATTGACAAGAACATAAGCAAAAAAATCTGCCCCGAAGCTAATGGAATAATTTTTATTTTTCACCTCAATTAAATCAAGTGAATTCCCGATGTCAACTTTTAAGCTGTTTCTATCAAGATATTTCATAACCCCCATTTTCGGCTCGTAAAAGCTTGCGGTCAAACATTTAAAGTTCAACCCACTTGATTCAACCACTTTAACTTGCGCACTTAAAACGGAAACAAAGCTTAAAATAAAAAGAATTCTAAATATTCCTTGCTCCCTCAAGACCAAGCAAAAATTCTTTTATTTTGATTCCACCAGTATAGCCACCAAGCGACCCATCTGAAGCAATAACACGATGGCAAGGGATCACAATTGGCAATGGATTAGCCCCAAGTGCGTTACCAACAGCTCTTTGAGAATTTGGCTTATGAATTCTTCTGGCAAGCGTTGAATATGTCACTGTTTCTCCATACGGAATTTTCATCGTCTCACGCCAAACTTTTTTCTGAAACTCAGTCCCAATCATGTCAATTTCAAGGTCAAACTTTCTCAGCTTTCTTGCAAGATAAAGCCTAATTTGCTCAATCGCTTCCTTATTTTGTTGCCTGCTATCAACAATTTCATGTTCGGGGAAATGTCTTTTTATCCAGGTCCTAAATTCATCAGCGGAAGCATGGGTTAGGGAAATTTTACAGACCCCTTTTTCGGAAGAGGCGATGTAAATTACCCCAATAATTGACTCAAACGATGTACAATAAAGCATATCCCCCTTTTTTATATTAATTTTTTCAGAATTTCAAAAGCAAGATAAAAAGCAAAGCCAAGTATGATTATTCCTGAAATGCGATGAAAGCGAGCAACTGTTTTTGTTCTGAACTCAATGATGTTATGAACAAACTTTAGCAACAAATAAAACCAAAGCACAACCCCAAGCCCAACCCCAAGTGCGAATAAAAAGTTGTCAAGTGAATTTCCAATCAAGCTTGTTGATTGAACAAAACCTGCGATGGTTATCCAGAAAATTATAAATGTTGGATTCAAAGCATATAATACCGCTCCAACAAGGAAGGTGTTATGAATGTGATGTTTCTTGATGAAATTGAGCTTACCATTTCCATTATTAAGTGCAAACTCACCGTTATAAATCTTCTTCGGATGAACTATAAGATTACGAAATCCAAAGATGAAAAGAATCAAGAATGCGAAAATCTGAACGATTATATTTCCAAGTGAATGCTCAACCAATGCACCCATACCAAACATCGCGAGAAGGCAATATAAAAACTCCATTGTCGCAGAACCCACACCTGTCCAAAAAGCAGGTTTAAAACCATCTCTCATTCCCTTCGTCAAAATCGTAAGATTTATCGGTCCAATTGGCACTGAGATGATAACTCCGAAAATTATGCCAGCAAAAAGCGCTATCAATAGTGATTAAAATTTCGTTTTTAATTTTTTTGCCTTAACAAGATAAAGAATTACTCAATTGCATACAAATATCCATCCTTTGCCCCAACAAACAAAACACCATAAGCAATTACCGGCGAAGCAAATGCCCGATGTCCTAAATCAAATGCTGACTCCATTTTCCCGGTCATCCGATTAAATTTATAAACACCTGAATAGGTTGATGTATTCACACAAACATAAATATAATCACCGCTCACAATCGGTGGGCTCCATATTGAAACTGCATCAAGCGCTATTTTCCAAATAAGCTTCCCATCTAATGACACAATATAAAGTATGCCATCAGCGGAACTAAAATAAACAGCTTTACCATCAACTGCTGGGGTTTGAGTAAGTTGACCTCGTGTTTGAAATTTCCACCTGATCCATCCAGCTTTTGAATCAACAGCATATAAATTCCCATCATGGGAACCAAAAAAAACAATCCCTGAAGAAATTACAGGGGAAGCATTTATCATTCCACCAGTTGGAACCACCCAAACAAGTTTTCCAGTTTTTGAATCAACCGCATAAAAATTCTTATCAAGCGAACCAAAGTAAATCTTCCCATCGTAATAGGCAGGAGAGGAATAAATCGCCTTTTGTGCCTGAAATTTCCAAATGAGATTTCCATTTAGAGCTGAAACCGCATAAAGAACTCCTTCACCTGAACCAAAATAGACAATATCATCAACAATTATTGGTGAACTCATAAGCCAACCCTCAACTTTAAATCTCCATAGCATTTTCCCGGTTTTCGCATCAAGACAGTAAAAGTATTTATCATTTGAACCAAAGTAAATTTTGCCGTCAAAATACACTGGTGATGTCTCAATTGTATTACCTGTTTTAAATTTCCATTTTAATCTTCCTGTTTTAAAATCAATGCTGTAAAAATTTCCATCATTTGAGCCAAAGAAAACGCTCATTTCAGCAATAGCTGGGGTTGAGTAAATTGTCCCGTTTGTTTTAAATTTCCATTTCAACTTATTAAGTGTTGGAAACTTTTCACCACGGTAAACTCCACTGTGTTGAACATCATAGCGATAAACATATGATTCAGGGCTAATTCCGTAAAACAAGAATGAAAAAATTAAAATTAGAGATTTAACCAATGTAATTCCCATTAAACTTTTAAACCTCATTTTTCTCGTCGTTTTTCATTAACCCCTCGCTCCTCGCAACGATGACCGCAGCTGTTGCGTCACCGGTGATATTTACCACAGTCCGACACATATCAAGAATTCTGTCGACACCGAGAATAAGCGCAATCCCCTCCGCCGGTATATGAATTGCTTTTAAAATCATAACAAGCATGATTATACCAACTCCAGGGACAGGAGCAGTCCCAATTGAAGCAAGCGTTGCAGTGAGAACAATTGTAAGTTGTTGGGTTATATCAAGATTAAACCCATAAACCTGTGCTATGAAGACAGAAGCGACTCCCTGATAAAGCGCAGTTCCATCCATGTTTATTGTCGCACCAAGTGGGAGGACAAAACTTGTAATTTGTTTTGGAACGCCAAGATTTCTTTCGGTGCATTCAAAATTAACTGGCAAAGTGGCAGCACTTGAACTTGTGCTGAACGCAATTATTTGAGCATCTCTCATCCCTTTGAAAAATTTCAACGGATTCATTTTCCCAAGAAATTTTACAGCAAATGAATAAACACCAAGCAAATGAATTAACAATCCAATCAAAACCGTGACAATGTACCACAACAATGTTGATAGAATCCCGAATCCAAACTCCGCAACAGTCGCTGAAATCAAAGCAAAAACCCCATACGGTGCTATCTTCATCACAAGGTCAACCATTTTTATCATTGTATCGCTCACACCATCAAAAAATCTAATAACAGATTCAGATTTGCTGTTATCAATCATAGTTAAAGTAAGACCAAATATAACTGCAAAGAAAACAATTTGAAGCATATTCCCATTTGCCATCGCGTTTATCGGGTTTGTCGGGACAATGTTGACTAAAAAATCAATTACATCAACCCCGAGCTCCTGCTGTATTTTCTCCGAGACATCCGCTTGATATTCAGAAGCAATTCTATCTCTTATATCTGCAGAAATTTTCTCTCCAGGTTTAATCAAATTAGCTGAAATAAGCCCGATTGTAATCGCAAGCGATGTGGTAATGATATAATAACCAAGCGTTTTACCCCCAATTCTTCCAACTTTTCTAATATCACCCAAACTTGCTGAACCAACTATAAGTGAAGCTATCACAAGCGGGATCGCAAGAAAACTTAGCAAGCGAACAAAAATTGTCCCAATTGGTTTTATCTCTATCGCAATGGTTTTAACCTTTTGGACATCAATGATATTCTCAAACTTTATCAACTGCGTTTCCCGAAATTGATTATTTGATGACTTTTTATAAAAGATCAAAACCACATTTGATTTTTCAGATTTTGGCAAATCACGAAAAAATTTAATTATCTTGCTTTGATCATCAGATGTAAATTCTTTTTTGGAATCGTGCAGAATAAACTCAGCCTTTTCCCATCTTTCAACTATGCTTTTAACCTCACCCTTATCCGTTCTCGTTATTATTTTCAACTTATGAGTATCAACACTGAAAATAACCCCGAAAATTGCACCGAGGATCAAAGCGATAATTATTTTTGTATGAATCGGGATCGGCTTTTTAAAAAACATAATGGGAAATTTTTAATTTGAAATAAAATTTTTGAACACCCCCTCTTCATCCCTGAAGAGGGGGAATCATTTAAAGCTTGTTTTCAATCAGATATCAACCTTGGTCTTAAAAGCAGGCACTAAAATATAGTGGGTTTTCTCATCAAATCTAAAAAATGCCAAACAAATCACCACAATTAAAGCTTATCTATTTGATCCTTCCATATTGAAGTTCATCAACTAATCTATCTGCATTATAAATATGCTTCAATGCTTCAATTATTCCACGCACATCAACTGCAACAGCCCTGTTCTTTTCATCTACATAGATGAAATCACCCGGTAAACTCTCAATATTCCCATCAAAAATTAATCCTACAACTTCAAGATCTTTATTGACTACTGGGCTTCCAGAATTTCCACCAATTATGTCATTTGTTGCGACAAAGTTAAGTGGTGTGCTTAAATCAAATGTTGAAGGTGGGTTTTTCCATCTTTCGGGCAGTTGCCAATCTGTTCTTTCAGTTGAATTAAATGAATAATGTCTATCGTACAGCCCATAAAATGTTGTAACCGGTGGAGCAATTGTTCCATTGTATTCATAACTTTTCACAACTCCATCTGCTATTCTCAAGGTAAATGTTGCATCAGGTGGAATTGTTGTCCCATATACATCAAATATCGCCCTGCCAAGCAATTGAAGCTTTGCTGACTCCTTTGAGCTAATGGAGTTATATTTATCTCTTATCTCCTGAGCTTGTTTCCTCGTTTTAACGACGAACGAAATAAATGGGTCATTTGATTTTAAAATATCATCCGGATTTCCTTCAAGAAGAGCGGTAACTTTTTCTTTATCAGCAAGAATCGTCGCCGAAAGCAAGTTATCAACCGCTGTCTCGGGTGATTGACCTTTCAAAAGCTCATTAAACGCCTGATTTCTATCGCCAAAGACAGATTTCATATAACTAAGTTGATAAACAAGTATCGCCTTTTCAAGCTCTGGCTCTATCTCCTGTGGGAAAATTCTTGCTTTTGTCGTTTTAAGGCGTTCGCCCTTGTAAGATTCCGCCCTTTTCTCCTCGGGAAGCTTCATCTGCTCAGCATATTCAACAAGATCATTCGCAATTCTGAAATAAACGCTTCTAGCAGGTCCAACAAAATTATATGCTTGAAGTTCAGGGAATAATTTCCTTTTTTCAACTTGATACTTAGCAATTTCACCCCAAAGATCGCTATATTTCGCCTTGAGCTGGGGATTATTTAAAACAGCATTTTTAAATTTTTTCTCAAAATCACGTTTCCTTGCCATAAGGTATGGATCTCTAAGACCTGCAAGTCTGCCGGTATACGCTTTCTGAGAGTTTGAGAAACTAAATAAACGAGTTTGGTACTTTAATTTTTTATCCGGATGCTTTGCAATAAAATCGCTGTAAATTTTAACAAGATTATCAAGCATTGACAAAGTGTAAGGATAGCTTACATCTCTGAAAAACTCAAGTTGTGCAACAGTAAGTAAGCGATTTGTTCTACCTGGATTTCCAATTACAAAAACAACATCACCTTCTTTTACTCCTGTTTTGCTAAACGGGAAATAATAATTTGTCTTCAATGGCTTGCCATTTTTATAAACCCTGAAAAACGCAACATCAAGGTCATATCTTGGGTATGTAAAGTTATCTGGATCCCCACCAAAGTAAGCAACGCTTGTCTCAGGAGCATAAACAAGCCTGACATCGGTGTATCTTTTGTAAACATAAGCTGAATATTTACCGCCATTGTAAAATGTCACAACGCTGACGACAATTGAATCATCTGGGTTAAGCCTTTTAAAACTCTCATAGTATCTTTGCTGTATCTCTCTTATTTTTCTGTCCCTATTTGCAACCCTTTCTTCATCAGTTTTGCCCTCTTCAAACGCTTTTTGAACTTCGTCAGTTACATCCTCAATATGAATTAACTGATCAACATAATGATTGGGAATTTTCCTTTCTTCTTCAAGCGTAGCAGCGTAAAAACCTGTTTCGGGTAAATTTTCACCCTCGCGATTAACCGCATCAAGAGCTCCTCTTGCGCAATGATGGTTGGTCATAACAAGTCCATCTTCAGAGACAAAAGATGCTGAACACCCAGGAAGTCTGAGCGCAGAAAGCCGTGCTCTTTCAAACCAATCAGATGTCGGAGTAAAATTGTATGTCTTTTTAAAATAATCAATTGGAGGATAATCAAATGTCCACATTTTGCCATTATCAAATTGCCCTGCAGTTACAGTGTCAAGGTAAGCGAGATAATCAGGTTTTGTCGCTTGGTAGGTTGAACAGCCTGTGAGAAATAAAATGACAAGAAATGGGAAAAGTATAAGGTGGCTTTTAAAGTATTTGAGCATTTTTTCCTCGAAATTTTATTTTTGCAAAGAAAGATCAAAATCAAAGTTAAATTAATACGAAATAATTTAAATTTCAAGTCTTTACAGGTGGCGTCAAAATCCTTGATTTAAATCAATGTTTCCCGAACAGCGATTTTTTTAAATTTAAACAAAAAGAAATTTTCATCATGACAGCAACAGAGCAACTTAAAAAAGAACATCGGGCAATTCGCTTGGCTTTGTTTTTGCTTGATATATGCAGAAGCAAAATTGAAAAAGAAAACATAGCAGATATTGAAAAAATTGAAAAATTAACCGAGTTTTTCTCGGTTTTTGCCGACAGATGCCATCACGCAAAAGAAGAGAATATGCTTTTCCCAGAACTTGAAAAAGCTGGTATCCCAAGGGAAGGGGGACCAATTGAGGTAATGTTAACTGAACATGAACTCGGTCGGAACTACATTAAAATAATCAGGGAATCGGCACAAAATTATAAAACGACTCATAACAATTCAGCACTTATGAAGATATCGGAAGCAATAAAAGGCTATGTCAATCTCCTTGAACAACACATTTATAAAGAAAATAATGTTTTATTTGTCATAGCGGATATGCATCTTTCACTTCAAAAACAAAAAGAATTATTTGAGAAGTTTGAGGAATTTGAATTGAATGAGATTGGCAAGGGGAAACATGAAGAATTTCACAGGATACTTGACGAAATAAAAAGTGAATTTTTCGGAAATTCAAAAATACTTGATGTGCGGGATATCCCACCAGTTCAAAGACATGATTTTATACTTGAAGAATTTAACAAATTAAATCCATCCGAAAGCCTCATCCTTGTGAACGACCATGACCCTAAACCTTTGTATTATCAATTCCAAGCTGAAAAAGAAATAAAATTTGAATGGGAATATACAATTACAGGTCCAACTATATGGAGTGTCAAAATAACAAAGAAAAGTTAACCTTATGAGTTTTGCTTCAAATAATTCAAAAAGAATTCAACGAATTTTAAAAGGGTCAATGCTAATTGGGATTTTTTCTTTTGTTTTTGCTATCCTGATAGGAATTTGGAGAATTGCATTGACCCGTGGTTTTATTTTACCCTCAATACCTGAATTTTTGCCCCCACACGGAAACCTTATGATTGGTGCGTTTCTTGGGACACTGATAATTTTTGAGCGAATGTTTGCTTTGCCCGTCAAATGGCTTATCTGGACACCATACATCTGGGGAATATCCTCCGCTTTAATTCACATTGATTTTCCTCTGTTCAAAATTCTTAACATCGTAGCACTTCTTGGCTGGGGAATCCACAGATTCATTGCCTACAAAACATTTAAACATCTTTTGAATCCACTTATTGAATTCCTCTCCTATGTTGCTCTTTCAATTGCCCTACTCTCACATGACGGACTTGCAGGAAGCATTGAATCCGCACTTGCCGGATTTTCATTTGCAATTGCTGTAATAGGAGCTGAAAGAATAGAATTAACACTTGGTTTCAACAGAACATCAGCAAAAGTTCTTTATTTAAGTTTAATAGTTTATCTTGGCATCTCAATTATTAATTCACTGTTTTATCTTATACCAGTTCAAATTGTTGGGATCATCCTACTTTTTGTCTCCATCGGATTGATTTATAACGACTCTGTGATAATTGTTTATGTTAAAGGTTTTGCTCTCGCACAAGGGGCGTTGCATAAGTTTGCAAGAGAAACTTTAATAGTTGCATACCTCTGGCTTATATTTGCGAGTATCTCTATAATCTTATGGAACCAAATTCAAGCAGTTGCAAAAGATGTTGTTTTTCATTCAATTGGATTGGGATTTATATTTACGATGATCTTATCCCATGCGCCAATTGTTTTGAGTTCAACGCTTGCAAAGATGCCCAAAAGGATTCCTTCAAGGATCTTGTTCTATCTTTTTCAACTAATGACAATTGTACGAGTTTTTACAGATTTATTCGTCACGGTCTCTGTTGAGTTATGGAGTTGGGCTGGATGGATAACTGGAACTTTACATTTCATTTTTTTCATACTTTATATTTTAAGTGTCTTGAGAAGTTTCAAATAAAAATCACTTTGATGTGAAGCAAATACATCAAGAATTTGAAAGTGGCTTTATTTGGTGGTCACTTGGAATTGCCATATTGGGTGGGTTTATGATCGGCGCTCATATTGCAATGCAGATTGGATTCAATATGGGTTTGCCAAGGGCACTTGATATATGGATTCAAACGCACGGACATCTCCAACTTATCGGATGGACAGGGCTTTTTATAATTGGGGTTAGTTTACATTTCCTGCCGAGAATGGCAAGTGTCCCAATTGAGAGAAGAGGCACATTGAAATTTATTCTTTATTTCACTGTCACTGGACTTTTGATCAGGACAAATTTTGAGTTCTGGAGTCCCTACTTTGACGATGAGAAAATCAAAGTTATTTTTAAACATCTTGCAAACATTGGAAATATTATTGAGTTTGCTGGCTTAATCTTTTATGTTTCTGTTCTTACCAAAACATTCTTAAAAGCGCCTGATTTTAAAAAGAGGGGCTTTGAAATAGTAAAACCATTTTTCATATTATTCATCTTGGGCTGGATAATTTATTCGCTTGTTCAGGTTTCCTCAATTTTTCTTGATAGATATGAGTGGATAATGTGGAATAAATGGAGCGTAAATCTTTTTGTAAGTTTTGTGCTTTTCCCAATTTCATTTGCTTTTTCAATTTTAAATTTCCCGCTCTACATTCATTTGAAGCCACCCTCAAAATCGCTAAAATATATCGGCTATCTTTATCTCGTAATTGTTCTATTTCACGAGTTCATCTCCATGCCAACTCAAATGATAACTTTACCCATTGACTTTAATTTCACCGCTCTACTTGTTGATTTAACTGTCGTTTTGTTGCTTTTATCATCTGGAATAATTCAAAGAATTTTTCTACCTAATGAGGCACTTTCAAAATCACCATTTTGGAGAAGAGATGGATTTGAAAATGAAGTTAACCAAGAGAAAAAACCAAGAAAGGGTTATTCGGATTATGGTGAGTTTGGAAGATTTGAGTTTTTAATTTATTCGGCTTATATATGGCTTATGATCGGATTATTTCTTGACGCACTTGCAAGGGTGCTCTTATTGTTTGATCTACCTGTTCACTATGGCGATGATCCCACAAGACATTCTTTCCTTGCTGGTTTCATCACCCTTTTAATACTTGGAATGGCGCAGAGAATGTTGCCTGGGTTTATGCACAAAAGTAAAATTGCAAACACTAAAATTGTTTTTATAACATTTATTTTAGGAAACATCGCCGTTTTTTCAAGGGTTATCCCGATGCTTGTTCCTTTTTATTTATCCAGTTCGGCTCAAATTTTAACACAGATTATGTTATATCTTTTTGGGATTTCTGGCTTTGTTGCGATCACATCACTTATTTTTCTTTTCATAAACCTCCGAAAAACCTCCAAAATGAGGTAAAATTCCCCCATTTCAATCTGTTTTTTAAGAAATTGATGTTTTAAATTTCGTATATCTTTGAAAGATAAGGAAAAAGGAAACTTACACTGCAAATGCGCAGGCAATTAAGAATTCAACTTTAAATTTGTATAAAGATGCCCCATGGTCTTGCGAAAAGATTGATAAGTTCAAATCAACGGAGCGGAAATTTAACCTTAAAAAGATGTTCTTAAGCGTCTTGCCAAGTATCTTCACAGCGAATATAAAAACTTGGGAAAAACGAAATTAGATTAAATCTTTCACAGGTTATGCCTGCAACATATCTTGGAACAAGACCCGAAACAATTTCACGAGTTTTGAGAAAATTTCAAAATGATAACTTTATAAAAATTCAAGGAAGGTCAATGAATAAAAAATTCAATCAAGTTCATACGAAAAGTAAATCCCAATTCCTTTGCTTCTAACGAATTCTTCAACTCCAGGTTCACTTTCCATGTATGTGATCAAAATTGGTAATATATTTGGATAAACCCCTTCAAATCTTTTCAGCCGATACTCTTCAAAATTCTCAACATCATTTTTTGAAAGCTGGCTTTTACACTCACCTATTACAGTTATTTCCTGCCCATTTCTTTCCGCCTGGGCAAATATATTGACTTCAATATCCTTGCCGTATTTATCTTTGATAAATCTTCTTATCAATATCTTTTTGACTTCAATATCGTAATCCCTTTTAAGAAGCTTTGGCAAAGATTTAAAGGCTTTATCTTCGAGCCCAAAACCAACGGAATCTGATAGCTCTCCAAACCTTCTCCTAATATCCCTTACCTCTCTTGTAAGCGCCCTAACTTCGTCTGTAAGCTGGTCAACTCTGACCGTAAGTTGATTTATGCTCTCCCATACCCTCCTAAAGTTCTCTTCTGTTGCCTTCTCAAACGCATCCAACCTCTCCTCCGTCCTCCTCTGCGCCTCCGCAAGCTGATCCACTCTAATTGTAAGCTGATTCAGTCTCTCCTCCGTTCTCCTTTGTGCCTCCGTAAGTTGATTTATGCTCTCCCATACCCTCTTAAAGTTCTCCTCTGTCGCTTTCTCAAACGCATTCAACCTCTCCTCCGTCTTTCTTTGCGCCTCTGTAAGTTGATTTATGCTCTCCCATACCCTCTTAAAGTTCTCCTCTGTCGCTTTCTCAAACGCATTTAATCTCTCCTCTGTCCTCCTTTGTGCCTCTGTAAGCTGATTTATGCTCTCCCACACTCTCTTAAAGTTCTCCTCTGTTGCCTTCTCAAACGCATTCAACCTCTCCTCCGTCCTCCTCTGTGCCTCTGTAAGTTGATTTATGCTCTCCCATACTCTCTTAAAGTTCTCCTCCGTCGCCTTCTCAAATGCATTCAACCTCTCCTCCGTCCTCCTCTGCGCCTCTGTAAGTTGATTTATGCTCTCCCATACTCTCTTAAAGTTCTCCTCCGTTGCCTTCTCAAACGCATTCAACCTCTCCTCCGTCCTCCTTTGTGCCTCTGTAAGTTGATCTACTCTAATCGTAAGTTGATTTATGCTCTCCCATACTCTCTTAAAGTTCTCCTCCGTCGCTTTCTCAAACGCATCCAATCTCTCCTCCGTCCTCCTCTGTGCTTCTGCTAAAGCATCTACCCTTTGAGTTAGAATACTTTGTGCCTCCGCCAAAACATCTATCCTCTGAGCCAAAATATTCTGCGCTTCCGCTAAAGCATCAACCCTTTGAGTTAGTATATTTAATTGTTCCTCTACTTTTCTTTGCGCTTCTGCAAGTTCAGCGACACGAATTGTAAGATTTATCTGTGCCTCACCGAGCTGTTTAACTATGCTCTTTAACTCGTTAAAATCATCTTTGGTAACATATACTGGCTTTACCCGTTCATCAATTATCCTTTCTATCTCCTTCCGAACAGATGCAGTTATCTTAGATGTTTTGCTGACCCTCGGCATGTTTTTACTTAATCAATTTTCATTTAGTGAAAAAATACAGATTTTTGAAGTTTAAAACAAACTTCTGCTCTACACTAAATAAAACAACATCGCTTCACTAAAAATTAATCCCCCAATTTATCTTTCAATCTTGCAATTGCATCCCATATCGTTTGAAGCATCCTGCCGTCAACTTCCATTTTCTCTGCGACTTTTAGATAATCCAGAACCTTTTTATCGCCTATGTTCCCTAAAACATTGTAAATAACCATCCTAACAAAAAATTCAGGTGTATTTACCATACTGAAAACAAAATCTTTTATGCTTTGATCTTTATCAGCAAAATTTGAAAGTGTTGAAATTGCAGTTATCCTAATAGATGGATGATTACCACGGATTGAATATTTTTTAAGAATTTCAATTGCCTCTTTCTCATATGAGGTATTTTTAAAATCGCCCAGCCTTCTTAAAGCAGTTGTTCTTATAACTTCTTGATGCGAATTCATAGTTAAAGCGTTCTTTATAACCTGCATTCTATTCGTTGAATCTATCAAAGCAAGGGAATTAACAGCAGATGCAATGACATAATAACTTTTATCGGTTTTTATAACTTCATTCAAAAACTCTGAAACAAAATCAAATTTAAATTCCTTCAAAGCTTCAACAACACTTCTTCTAACCCTTGAATCTTTCTCATTTCTGAATATATCAATCAAAAATCTTGCCGTGCTTTCATCTTTTAACTTACCGAGGTTATTTATCGCCTCTTGCCTTACTGCATAAAACTCTTTGCTATTTGCACTGATTTTTTTCATCACTTCTGAAACGCCCTGTTCATTTATAAATTTCCCGAGTTCTTGAACTGCCCAAAATCTATCAATCATATCTTTTGCATTTAACGCCTGATAGATTAGTTCATCTTTTGATTTCTCAAAGAACAAATCTTTCAAAATCCAGTTTCCTTTGTCAAATATAACCATCAACGGCTTGCTGTCAATGTTAAATTCAAAAGTTTGTTTTCGCTTGTCAATGAAAATTTTATAAGTTTTGCTTTCAAATTCGGTTGTTATTTCAACATCAACAGGGGTTTTGAAAACCTCGGGCGTAAGTGAATCAGCAGGGTGAATCTGTTCAACAGTTAAAGTAAGGATTTTGCTCACTTCATCATAATCATATTTCACCTCAAAGATCGGATAACCTGCCTTGTAAAGCCATTGATCAAAAAACCATTTGAGATTGTATCCAGTTGCTTCCTCTATTGCAATCCTCAAATCTTCCGTTTCAACATTTTGATACTCATATTTTTTTGCGTAATAGTTCATAGCTTTCCAGAAAAGTTCATCACCAAGGATAAATCTTATCATGTTAAGAATTGAACCGCCACGCTGGTATATGTGAGGACCGAAAAGATCAGTTGGGTCAAAATACCTGTTCCATACAGTTGGTTTTTTATCGCTCATATCGGCAAATTTCGCCGTCCTTTGCATGTTGTAAATGCTATATTGAAATTCATCCTTTCCCTTAGCATATTCAAAGTAGAGCGCAGTGAAATAAGTTGCAAACCCCTCATTTAGCCACGCATGTTCCCAACTTCTACATGTCAAAAGATCACCCCACCATTGGTGAGCCATCTCGTGGGCAACAAGACCATCGCTTGAGACATCAAGATGCGCCCTCTCATCGTGAATTGTTGAACTTGTAAGCGTCGTAGCTGTTATATTTTCCATCCCACCGTAAATGAAATCCTCAACTATGGTTTGGGCATATTTGTTGTAAGGATATTTATAGCCAATTTTCTCCGAGAAGAATTTCATTATTTCAGGCGTTTTCTCAAATGAAAGATTTGCATACTTTGCGTTTGATTTATAAACATAATATTCAAGAGGTATGTCAAGGTAATAATCCTGAAGCTTAACATATTCACCAACGACAATTGAAATTAGATAACCTGAATGAGGTTTATCCATGAACCAGTGATATGTCACCAAACCTCTCTTTTTATCCTCCTTAACAGAAACAAGTTTCCCATTTGAAACAACTGTGAAATTTTTATTCACAGTTGCAATAACCTCACTTGTAGCTTTATCATTTGGAAAATCATAGCACGGAAACCAATAATGATTATCTTCGGGTTGTCCTTGAGACCAGATTTGATAAGGTTTATCTGGATGGGCTGAATCTGGCTGGATAAAATATAACCCTTTGCGTGGATTTGAAACAAAATATTCAACAACAACGGAGAGGGTATCTCTAAATGAATATGTCCGATCAAGATAAATTTTCAATTTTTGAGCAAGCGAATCAAAATTGAAATTAAGTTGTTTCCCATTCACCAAATAAATTTTTTTAATCTTCATTTCAGCTGCATCAAGCTCAAAAACCCCAAAATCAGGACGAAGCGGGACAAACTTTGTCGTAACCTTTCCGTCAACTGTTTTCTGCTTCTCGTCAAGTTTAACCTCAATTCTTATATGCAAAACATCATATGTTCTTTCCCTTGTCGGATGCTCGGGTGGCAGGGTTGGCGATTTGTAATAAAATCTTGGACGTTGAGCGAATGATAAATTTAAAAATAAAACAAAAGCAATAATAAAGAAGATGAAACTTTTCGTCTTTTTCATTTCTAAAGCTCCTAACTTTTTAAAAAATTTGACGGTATGAAAGTGAAGACGGTTTCAAATTCTATCAAGAGCTTGTTCAAGGTCAAAGATTAAATCCTCAACATCCTCAATTCCAATAGACAGCCTCAAAATCCCTTCAGTCAAACCAAGTTCCCTTTTCTCCTCATCTGGCACAGATGAATGACTCATACTCCAGGAATGATTAACCAAGCTTTCAACACCACCGAGCGATTCCGCAAGCGTGAAGATTTTTAAATTGTCAAGAAACTTTCTAACATTTTCCAACGAACCAAGATCAATTGTAATTATCCCCCCAAAATCTTTCATTTGGGATTGAGCAAGTTCATACTGCGGATGTGATGGAAGTCCAGGATAAAAAATTTTTTTAATTTTTGGATGGGAAGCAAGGAAAACCGCAATTCTTTTAGCATTATAACAATGTCGGCTCATCCTAACAGCAAGCGTCTTTATTGATCTCAAAAGAAGCCAACAATCAAAAGGACTGGGGACCGCACCAAATGCCCTTTGAATATACCACAATGGCTTTTGAAGCTCATCTCTATTCGTCACAACGATCCCACCCACAACATCACTATGTCCGTTTAAAAATTTCGTACTGCTATGAATAACTATATCGCACCCCAACTCAATAGGTCTTTGAAGATACGGGGTCATGAATGTATTATCAACAGCTATCAAAATTTCCCTATTGAATGAATTACGAAGCTCAGATAATTTTTTAAGATCCGTAAGGTAAAGGAACGGATTTGATGGGGTTTCAGCAAAGATCATCTTCGTTTCCCGTTTAAGCTCACGCTCAATGTTTTCAATTTGTGTCATGTCAACAAAAGAAAATTTAATCCCCCACTTTTGCATTTCTTTAAAAACCCTTAATGTCCCGCCGTAAATGTTTTTCGTCGTTATCACATGGTCACCTGGTTTTAAGAGTTGCATCACTGCCGTTACAGCAGCAACACCAGATGAAAAAGCAAAACCATACTTACCATTTTCAAGCTTTGCGATATTTTCTTCAAGCATTTTACGATTTGGGTTCTGGGTTCGCGAGTAAACATAAGGAGCCTCCTGATCTCCAAATTTCCTCGCATAGGTCGTGGCAAGGTAAATCGGTGGTATTACAGAGAAAGATTCCTTATCAGGTTTTTGACCGTAATGAATTGCATCGGTTGAGAATCCCATTTTTGCAACCCCAATTTATTATAAATAAAAAGGCAGGCAAATTTTGCCTGCCTTTTGATTCTGAGATTCCAAAACTTATCTTTTATTCCTTAACTCATCTGCTTTTTTAAACGCCTGTTCTGCCTTCTCAACTTCTCCAAGATTTGCGTAAATCTTACCGATAAGTTCCCAGATAAATATATCATCTGGTTCAATCTCCGTCAACCTTTCAAGATAGGGAAGTGCCTGTTTAAACTTCTCTTTTGCCATTGCTTCATACTTTGCTTGCTCTTCCAAATTCTGTTTCAAAGCAAGATCTTCAGCCTGCTGTTTTAGCTTGACTCCCCAGTTAACATATGATGCACCAAGATTATAAATTGCCTCTTTATAATTTGGATCAAGATCAACCGCTGCCTTAAATTCTCTTATAGCATCTTCAAACTGTTCAGCCTTAAGGAGAAGAACACCATAATTGTAATGAAAATACTTGTTTCCAGGTTGAGCTTCAACTGAGGCACGGAAAGCTTCAAGCGCTTCATCGCTACGCCCGGCATTTATATAAGCATTTGATAAGAAAGCAAGTGTTTCCTCGTCAGAAGGCTCAAGATTTCTGACTTTGTTGAAAACCTCAATTGCTTTATCATACCATTCCCTTGCAGCATAAAATTCGGTTGAATCAAGCGCAACTGTCACCCCACCATCTTCATATTTTTCACCTTTAAAATTAATGCTCTTAACAATCTCATTCTCAAACTCAAGCGTCAACCCGTACCTTGAATAAATCCATTTTTCAGGTTGAGGGGGTTGCGGTGCTGGCTTGGTTTGCCTCCTGCCCTTCGTTGGCTGTTGTACTTCAGGCTTGCTGATAACATCGGGCTCTCCCAAAGTATTTTGAACCACATCTTTCGCCATCCCAACTTTTACATCACGCTTGTTTGACGGATCCTCAAACTTCATCGTGTGGCGAGAAGCATAATCATAGTAAATCTTCCCAAGCATCTTCATCGCTTCAACATCTTTCTCATGTGAAAGCTCAATTGCCTTCTTAAGCGGTTCAACGGAAGGGTCAATCTCCCCTTTTGAAAGATAGCTGTAAGCAAGATTTTTATAAGCCGCTGCACTATCTGGGATTATCTCAGTGCAAATTTTAAAAGATTCAATTGCTTTATCAATGTAAACAACTGAATCACGGTTATTGCTAAACCTTGAGAAATAAACCACACCAGCATTGAAGTTATCAACCCAATATTTGAGCTTAAAATTATTAATGTCCTTCTCAAACCTGTTTGAAATCTCAAGTGATTTGTTAAATGCCTCAAGCATACCTTTGTAATTTTTCTGCTCTCCTCTGACATAACCAAGGAGAAACCACGCCTCATCATTTTTCGGATTGTTTTCAACTTCCTTCAAAAGTTGCTTTTCTGCATTTACCCAATCCTGCCTCTGCATATAAACCTTTGCTCCCGTAACCTCAGCACTTGCACACTGAAATCCTGTAACAGAAAGGTAAATTAAAATGCCCACAAATGTGAACAAAATTAAAACTGACCTTACTTTTGACATGTCTTCTTTCAAAGATTAATTTTTAAAATTTCTTTTTTCAAATATAGCAAAAATCACAGGATTTTCCAATTATTTACTCCCAAAATAAAATTATCCCAAAATTTCTGCTATCATCTGAAGAAGCTTACTTATATCAAACGGTTTCTCAATAAATCCAGCCACCCCCTTAACTTCTTCCTTTTCCGACTCGGTTATATATCCTGTCGCAATTATCACTTTTACATCTGGATTTATCAAAAGAAGTTGTGCTAATGTATCTTTACCACTCATCTTTGGCATGTTAAGATCAAGTATAACAAGGTCAACTTCATCCTTATGCTTTTTATAAATTTCAATTCCTTCAACCCCATCGCCTGCTACATAAACCCTAAACCCCTCGGCTTCAAGTAATTCTTTGCCAGCAATTCGTATTTCTTCCTCATCGTCAATCAAAAGCAAAGTACCCGTTCTTCCCACTTTCACCTTAACCTCTTTACTTTCTTTTTGAACTTCCCTATGGGCAGGGATATAAATTGAGAATTTCGTTCCCTTTCCAACCTCGCTGTAAACTTTAATAAACCCGTTATATGATTTCACAATTCCATAAACTGTTGAAAGCCCAAGCCCTGTCCCTTTACCCGCTGGCTTTGTTGTAAAAAATGGCTCAAATATCCTTCTTTTTACTTCCTCGCTCATTCCAATACCTGTATCAATCACATGCATTACAACATACTCAACATTTGGATCTGCCTCAAAACCATTCCCAAAACGATTTTCTGTTCTGAAAATTAATTTCCCCCCATCCGGCATAGCATCCCTCGCATTCACGGCAAGATTGAAAATAACTTGTTGAACTTGCGCTTCCTCCCCAAGTATCATATAATCTTCTGCCTCAAGATACGCCTCAATCTCAATGTTTCTTGGGAAAGTCTCTCTGAACACTTTAACTGATTCCTCAATCATTTGATGCAAGTTTATTGGCTTCATTTCTCCAGTTGGTTTCTTTCGGGAGAATGTCAATAATCGTTTCGCAAGTTCCGCCCCGCGTAATGCAGTTGTGTTAATAGTGTCAACCCATCTCATATATTCTGAATTTTTAAGTTTCATCCCAAGCAGTTGAGCTGCACCAATTATAATTTGTAAAATATTATTAAAATCGTGGGCAATTCCACTCGCAAGTGTTCCAAGTGCTTCAAGTTTTTGCGTTTGCTGAAGTGCTTCTCTCCTTTTAACTTCCTCCGTTACATCAATTATCATCCCCTGCGCTGCTGGTTTCCCTTCATACTCAACCCGCTTTGTGTAACCCTCAATAAAGATAACACTTCCATCTTTCCTTAAACCTCTCGCACTCCACTTGTTTATCTCCAGCTCACCTTTTAATCTCTTTCTTAATTGCTTATTTAACCTTTCCCTATCATCTGGATGAATTAACAAAGAATAATCTTTCAAATTCAAAATTTCATCCTTACTATATCCAAAAATCTCACAGAATTTATCGTTCACATATTTAAACCCAGAAGCATCCATCAAATACGCACCAAAAAATGGGTTTTCAACAATTGACCTGTATTTTTCCTCGGACCTCACAAGTTCAATTGTTCGCTTTTCAATTTCATATTCAAGATGCTCCGAAAATTTAAAATTCAAAAATAAAATCACAACAACACTTACCAAAATCCCAAGTGAACTTAAAATCATCCAGAAAAGAGTAGCCCTTGGAACTACTTCAAAGATTCCAAAGTCCTCAAGAAAGTGATAATCAACCATATAAATTTTATGCGAATTAAAATTAACAGAAACCATCGCGACACCGAGGATTGTCCTCCTTGAATTTTTATAAACCCTTTCATAAATCAAAGTATCGTCCTTCACCAAACCCTTAAAGTTCAATGGCGAATCAATTCGCGAATTTAAAAACTCAATGAAATTAACACCAAGAGCATTTGACTCACCAGCTATAACAATCCCCAAGTTAGCATCAACAAATAAAACTCTTGAATGTGGCTCTACAAGTTTTTTTAAATTATTGCGCAAATTTTCAAAATTGAACTCAACCCCAATCCCACCCAAAAACTTCCCACCTTGGCTAAAATATGGATAAAGAACAAATGTAGAAAAACTACTTCCATTTTTAACGACTGGCGTTGTTATAAACTTATCCTTCAAAAACCTCTCAGGTATAGTGAAATTAAGAATCTCAGGATGTGAATAATAAACTTTTCCCTTCTCATCAAAGAAAAACACATTTGAAACAATTTCCCCATATCTTTCCCTCAAGCTCCTTATAGTGTCTTTGACTTTTTCAGATTCTAACCCATTTTTAATCAAAAGTTGAATTTTTAAGGATAAACTTTCAATTTCCCTCTCACTTTCTCTTGAGAAAACCCTCATAATTTCAGCATCTTTTGAAATACGGCTTATAAAAATTTGTTCCTGCATATCAAAAAATAATCCCGTTGCAAGCGTCCCCGACAAAACAACTGCAAAACCCGCAACAATTGCTATCACCGCAAGTCGTCTCATAATGCTAGATTTTACAATGGCGATATACCTTGACTTATACTCCTCAAGCAACAACGGCGAATGAGAAATCAAAATGTGAAGTATGTTAAAAGTTAAAAATCCAGAAACAAATGTGCCAGCAACCTCTATCGCAAGGAAAACTCTGCTAAGTGCCAACCCTGAAAAACTAAGTTTCAAAAACCAGAGCCATAAAACTGGTTCAACTAAGAAATAAAGAGAGAATAATTTAATCCACTTGCTCCTGCGAGGTGCTTTTTTACACACATCTTTATTTGTTAACATTATATCGCCAAGGGTAAAATAAGCAATAAAAAATTGTAATTGAATCAAGACATAAAAAATATCGGTGAGAAGATGAAGCATTTTTTCATAAGATTGCACCCAAAAATACGGAAACAACAAAACAACAAAAGCGCCCCCAGGTATCAAAATCTTTTTTAAAGAAGAGCTTAAATCACCAATCCCTGTCAATCTTATAAAGAAATTATAAAGAGAAAATACCCCAAAGATAAGAAGAAATCCGCCAATGATGTAAAGTATATGTATTAAAACAAGTTCAGCGCTTGTTATAAGCCCAAATCTTGCTGTTATGTAAAAAGACTCATAAACAGCTATCAAATAAAAAACGGCGGAGAAAAACAGAAGTGAAGACCCCGTTCTTTTCCCTGTTTCAAATGTAAATCTATAAGCTAAAGCGGTAAGCGAGAGGACAGGCAAAAGAACATAAAAAAATTCAAGTACTTCGCTTATTAACATCAAAAACATAACTTTGCATAAAAAATAAATTTTTTGTTTCACATCGTAAAATCCGTTACGAAATACATCTTTGCCAAAAATTCACTATTTTCACCCGAAATAAATCAACTATTTCTGTTCCTGCGGGGTTGCAGCAGGTTGAGATTGACCAGGCTGAGGTGCAGGAACAGTAATTGGTGGAACCGATTTTGCCCTTTGTTGAATTATGCTTTCACGAACACTCTCGGGTGTCTTCCCTGGTAGAAAGAAAAGATTAATTATAATTGCAAGCAAAAGAAAAATTGCACCAAGTGTAATCGTTGCTTTGCTAAGAAAGTCTGCAGTTCTTCTGATCCCAAAAACTGTCCCAAAACCTGCTCCGCCAAACGCTCCAGCAAGACCACCACCTCTTCCAGCTTGAAGCAAAACTGCGATAACAAGAAAAATAGCAATTATTATCTCAATCGCAACAAGAACACCATACATTTTTAAATCGTCTCCGAAATTTTGTTTTTCATACATTTAAAAATCAAGTTTAAACTCCTTAATCAACTTGCTTCTCTTGTGTTCCTTATTCAAAAAGGAATTAAGAAGCAACTTTGTTCTTGTTAAATTTAAAAAGAAAATTACTCAAAACCAAAATAATCAGACTTTCAAAAATAAAAAACCCCTCCCTATAGGGAGGGGTTGATAAAAAACTAAATAAAGAGAGAAAATCCAGAAATAATCCCTACTTCATCAATATTGCTTTTCTTGTCATCGTGAATTCTCTTCCATCCTCAAGCGACTTTGCATACATCGTATAGAAGTAAACACCTGAACCAACAGGATTACCCTGCTCATCTCTTCCATCCCACTTAACACTCTTTCTTCCAGGATCAAGATTTGCCTCAACAAGTGTTTTAACCTTCTGACCAAGAACATTCCAAACGATTATCTTAACACTTGAATACTCAGGTATATCAAACCTTATCTCGGTGCCCGGGTTAAACGGATTTGGATAGTTTTGGTAAAGCATATAATCAAGTGGCACCTCTCCTCCAAATTGATAAGCATTATATAACAAATCTGCACCTGTATTTCCAACACTTGCTATAATTTGAGGTTCAGCATTCAAAAGTTGTTCAGCAGTGACATTAGGAAGCACTATCGTAAGCAAAACGCTTTCACCTGTTTTGATATATTTACCACCATCGGCATAGACGACAATTACAATTTTATTAAATTCATTCCTCCTCCAATCAACATTTAACCCACTTGCATCGGGCATCTTCCAAACATCAATCTTGCCAGGTAAAACAGAAGATATAAATTCTATTTGCAATCCTCTTAACAAAGGCTCGTTATTTTCAAGTTTAACCCTTATCTTACTTGTCTTCGTCCCAGGACTGAACAGCTCAAATTTTAAAAGTCCGTTTGCATTTACCTTTTTCCCACCTCCTCCAAACTTTGCAAGAATTGCACCAGAACCTAAACCTTTATCATTAACTTTAAACACAGGCGAACCAGCAATCGCAGCTATCGCATAACCTGGCCATACACCACTTACCACCGCATCTTCCAATGTTGCGAGGTCCATAAGATCAAGAGTTCCGCCCCCACCATTAACATCAGAAGCTATCCTGTCTGCATTATCAGGATTCGCATTGTCATATTGGAGCGGACTTTCACCATTGGTTGTCTCATAAAAATATCTATCATTTGTTCCATCGCTATTCGCATCTCTAAAATTAACTTCAGGATCATTTACTATTACAGCACCGTAATTTCCAACCACGACATCAGCAAGTGCGGTTACATCTACAATATTTACATTATTATCCCAATTTACATCACCATATTTGCGACTATTGGTATAACCAGTTGGCGTAAATGTTGGCGAAGAAGTAGGAGGTGTAAAAGTGGAAGCTGTAATATTTATCGTAGCCGGACTTAAAGTTGGGGTAACCATTTGAGGCGTGCCACCACCACCTGGATAATTTCTAATGACTGCAGATGCACCACTCAAAGTAACAGAATACGAACCGGCTGACAAAGAAGGTAATGTAACCACAAGCACGCTTGAGTTAAAACCAGGCTGAAACATACGACTCTTCGTTTTTCCATAAACAACAACACTAACACCATTTGTTATGTTTGACTTAGTTATTAGAAAATTTGAGGACAAGCCAGGATATAAACTAACATTGCTCGTATTCAAAGTTATACTTGTTGAAGTAATATCAATTTTGAAGCTCCAGACACCCTGATTGGAATAACTATTTTGTAGCATAACAAAAATTTGCTGACCTGAAACTCCAGCATCAATTTCAATATTTGATTGGTGCCATCCTATCGTTACCTGCCCTATTGAAAAAGACACAAGTATAGAGATGAAAACCAAAATCAACAACAATTTTTTCATGGCTACCTCCAAAAATTACTTTTTATTTAGTTTGTAATTTCTGCCACAACGAGTGGCTTTTGTTATCTTGAGGTAAATATAACAAAACTAATCGCCTTTGTCAAGCTTTTAATCATAGGTTAAAACCTTCTAATGAATGTTCAATTTTTGTCTTTAAACAAAATTGCAAAGGTGCTTCAAGAAACAGTGTGACACAGCTCACATTAAAAACACATCAAATTTTATTCCTTTCAAAAAATCTGAAAAAAGCGGGGAAATTAAATAAGTCAGCGGGTTAAATTTTACATTTTTTCAAACCGGTGTGGAAAAATTACAAAGTGCGGAGGGTGAGGGACTCGAACCCCCAAGGGCGCGAAGCCCAGCGGTTTTCAAGACCGCCGCCTTACCAATTAGGCTAACCCTCCAGGCGATTATAAATTTATAAAATTTTGCAAATAAAATCAAGATTGCCAGGATCGCCTCATCGCTTGACTTTTACCCAATACTTTTTTATTTTAAATCAAGCAAAGTTAAACAAAAGGAAGGTTAAGCCATGAAAATAGTGGGTTTTATTTTAACTATTACAGCTGGATTATTGTTTTTAACTTTAATTCAGGGATGCGCGTCCACAGCTGAACAAGAAGATATATACGGAAACATAATTGGGGAAACAACGGCAGAAATTGATACAACGCAAATGCTTACCCTATCTGAGGAAAACAAAACACTCAAAGAACAAATATCAAAATTAGAAACCCAAAACTCACAGCTACAAAGAGAAAAATCTGAACTGGAGAAAAAAATACAATCACTTCAAGAAAACAACGCTCAGTTGACTGCAAAACTTTCCGACCTCGGAGCTCAACTTGAAGCGGAGAAACAAAAAACACGCGAACTTTCTTTAAAGCTCTCAGAGTATGAATCACAACCAAAGCCCGGGGCAACTGAACTTGAACTTAGAGCTGAGATTGTAAAGCGAGACAGCGAAATTACAGAATATAAAAGACAGATAAGGGACTTGCAAGCGAAACTTGCTGAACTTGAAACAAAATTAACAACACAACCTGCTGAAACCAAACCTGCAACTGTTGCCGGTGAAGCTAAACTTGCTTATCCTGGCATAACTGCTGAAACGCCAAAAATTGAAATGACGGAAAAGCAATTTAGAAATTATTACAATTTGGGACTTAATGCTTTCAAAAATCGCAAATATAAAATGGCTATCTCTTACTTTGATACTTTGATGAGAAGTAGTGTTGAAACAAACTTGAAAATAAACGCTGTCTACTGGGCAGGTGAAAGCTACTTCGCCTTAAAACAATACGAGAAGGCAATTGAATATTTCAACTATGTCGCACAGACAAAATCAACCAAAACCCCTGATGCTTTATATATGCTTGGAAGATGTTACGCAGCGCTTGGGAAAATTAAAGAAGCAAAAGAATATATGAATCGCGTTCTGAAAGAATATCCCAGAAGTCCCGTCGCTAAAAAAGCAAAAGAAAGATTGGAGAGATTATGAGATCAAAATTAATTTTTCTGATTTTTGCCCTGCTTTTCATCTACTCTTGCAAAAAAGAAGAACAGAACCAAATTTTGCCGTATATTCAAATCACTGTTGACAGTAAATCCTTTAAAATGGATTCAGTTATTGCTGTGTATGACGATTCAGCTGGGGTTATGAGTTTGATCGGAGTAAAATACGCCAGTGGAACACTTCAAAATCTTATAGCAATTGGATTTAAATTCTCAAGCGATATACAAGTTCCTAAAACATATGATGCCACCAGAACACCGATTGAAATGGTGGCTATTTACATTGATTCAACAAATACTTACTCAACTGCAACGGTTGATTCGCTTGGGAATCCAGCGAGCCCAATTGGAACAGGGATTTTAAATCTCACTTTACACAACTTAACACTTCACACCATAGCTGGAAATTTTGAACTTAGACCCAAGGAAATTGACCCACAGACCTGGGAAGTAAAAACGAAGACAATTTATATAAAGGGTTCGTTCCAGACATATTATGTATTCCTCACAAGGGGTGCTTCCCCACCTGTGCCATTGAAAATATTCCCAATGCCGATGACAAATCAATCTAAATTTATTTACGAACCCTGAAACAATTCAAACGCTATGTTCCATTATCTCCGCATGGCATTTGGGGCATTTGTAAGAGGTTGAGGTTTTACGCTTAGGTTTAACTATAAGTGGATAACCGCATTCAGGGCATGGTTTTTCAATGGGTTTATCCCATAGAATGAAACCACAATCTGGGTAATTTGAACATCCATAAAAAGTTCGTTTTCTTTTGCTTTTCCGCTCAACAAGTTCCCCTTTCCCGCACTCGGGACATTTTATGCCTGTTGTTATTGATTCAGTATATTTGCACGATGGATAATTTTCACATCCGTAAAATTTTCCAAATCTGCCATGTCTCAAAACTAACCTGCCACCGCATTCTGGACAGACTCTTACTTGCCCAAGCTCTCCATCCGTTGGAAAAGCCATTGTATAATTGCATTCCAAATTAGAACAGGCAAGATATTTTCCATATTTATCAATTTTAACAACCATTTTTGAACCGCATTTATAACACGCTATATCTGTTTTTTCTTGGACTTGTTCTCTTATTTCATCTTTTTTATTCTCAAGTTCTTTGAGATATCTATCAAACGGTTTAAAAAACGAATCAACAACATCGGTATATTTTTTCTTTCCAGAGGCTATCTCATCAAGGTCATCTTCCATCCTCGCTGTAAATTTATAATCAACAACATCGGGAAAGTTTGAGATGAGAATTTTATTCACGGCAAAACCAAGATCCGTAGGAATCAATTTTCTATCTTGAAGTTCAACATATCCACGCTCAAGAATTGTGCTGATTATCGTAGCATAAGTGCTTGGTCTTCCAATGCCTCTTGATTCAAGCTCTTTTACAAGCGAGGCTTCGGTATATCTTGCTGGTGGCTTTGTAAAGTGTTGCTCGGGGACAAGGTTTGTAAGTGCTAAAATTTCATCAATGTTTATTTTAACAGGTATCTTGACTTCCTTTTCTTCTTTATCCTCTGACTCAGTTTTTGTTTCTTCGTAAATTTGCATGTAACCATTAAACTTAACTATAGTTCCAGTTGCCCTAAAAAGATACCCATCCGCAGTTATATCAACGACTGTTTGCTCAAGCACAGCTGAGGACATCTGACAAGCAACGAACCTATTCCAAATGAGTTCATAAAGAGCGAAAAGGTCTTCATCAAGATACTTCTTTACAAACTTCGGCTCATACTTCATATATGTTGGTCTTATTGCTTCGTGTGCATCTTGACTTGTCTTTGATTTTTTGAAAACCCTTGGTGTTTGAGGTAGATATTCCTTGCCGTAATTGTTATAAATGTATTCCCTTACCGCGTTTACAGATTCATCACTTAATCTCGTTGAGTCAGTTCTCATATATGTTATCAATCCAACCCTTCCTTCATCTCCAAGTTCAACGCCTTCGTAAAGTTGCTGGGCTAACATCATTGTTTTCTTTGCTGAAAAACGAAGTTTATTGCTTGCTTCCTGTTGGAGAGTGCTTGTGATAAATGGTGGTGCTGGATTTTTTAAAATTTCTTTCTTTTGGATGTTTGAGATTCTAAAAACTTTGTCTTTCAAATCATCTAAAATTTTTTCAGCTGTTTCTCTATTTGGTATCTTTGGGTCTTCGCCATTTATTTTGAATAACTTGGCTTTTAAAATTTCCCCCGACTGCGTTTTAAACTCCGCTTCAATTGTCCAGTATTCTTCTGGCTTGAAATTTTTTATCTCCTCTTCACGCTCGCATACCAAACGAAGTGCGACCGATTGAACTCTCCCAGCAGAGAGAGAAATTTTTTCATTCACAACCTTCTTCAAAAATGGGCTGATTCTATACCCAACAATTCTATCAAGGACACGCCTTGCCTGCTGGGCATCAACAAGGTTCATATCAATATCACGGGGATTTTGCATCCCTTTTTCAATTCCGTTCCTAGTTATCTCAGTGAAAAGAACACGCTTTATGTTTGAATTTACACTTTCAATTTCCGTTTTTATGTGCCATGCAATTGCCTCGCCCTCTCTATCAGGGTCTGTTGCTATGAAAACCTTATTTACCTTCCTTGCAAGTTCTCTTAACTTTTCAAGAACTTCTTTTTTACCAGGGATTACAACATATCTTGGTTTATAATTCCTATCAATGTCTATTCCAAGTTTTGACTTATCCCTTGGTCTCTTTGGAAGGTCTTTGACATGCCCGATTGATGCCTCAACTATAAATTCACTCCCAAGATACTTGCCTATTGTTTTTGCTTTTGCTGGGGATTCAACTATTACGAGACCTTCTTTTGCCATCTTTTTAATCTTTTTTGGTTTTTAACAAAAAAGCGACGGCTAAAATCCAGCCGTCGCTTGTTTTTAAATTTTTCATTCGGATTAAAAATTTAATTTTCACAATGATGCTGCTTTCTTTTCAGCGACTTTCTCTTTTTCTTCCTCGGCTTTTTCAATTTCCTTTGCAGTTTCCTTTAACATAACTCTGACATCACGGTAATCTTTCTGCTCGTTTCTGAAGCCTGTTCCAGCAGGTATAAGTTGACCAACGACAACATTTTCTTTTAAACCGCGCAGATTATCCACCTTTGCATCTATTGCTGCATCTGTCAGAACCCGCGTGGTTTCCTGGAACGAAGCTGCCGAAATCCAGCTTTCGGTTGTCAAAGCAGCATTGGTTATACCAAGCAATACAGGTTCAAATTCAGCACCTTTTGCGGGACGATATTCTGCAGGTCTTTTTCTTTTCTTTCTTAATATATCGTTTTCCTTGTCAACTTCAGTCTTCAGTTTTATTTGCCCAACTTTATACTTTGAATCACCCTTGTTTGTTATAACAACCATATTCCTTATCCTGTTGTTTTCCTCGTCAACTAAATCTTTATCAACTATATCTCTCTCAAGGAACTTTGTATCACCCGAATTTGTAATTTTAACCTTACGCATCATTTGCCTGACGATTACTTCAATATGCTTGTCATTAATTTCAACACCTTCATTTCTATAAACATCTTGGATCTCATTAACAAGATACTGCTGAACTGCATTGATTCCCTTTATGCTTAGAACTTTATGCGGGTCAATTGGACCGTCTGTTAATCTATCACCTGCATAAACACGGTCACCATCTTCAACAATAAGATGTTTTGTCTGTGGTATTTGATAGGTTTTTTCAAACTGCCCATCGTCGCTTGTTATCTTGACGATGTAATAATTTTTCTCCGTTTTAACGCTTACAACGCCATCAATTTCAGCAAGTTCTGCTGGATCATTAGGGGTTCTTGCTTCAAAAAGATTTACAACCTTCGGCAATCCACCGGTTATATCTCTGATCTTTGCTTGTTCTCTTGGGATTTTAGCTATAACATCACCAGCTTTGATATACACTCCATTGCTAATTTCCGGATTCACAAGCGCCCTGGCTGGGATCGGTTGATAATGCTCTTCACCTTTTGATGTTATAATTTTAATTCTTGGAACTTTAGTTTTATCCTTTGCTTCTATTATAACCCACTGCATATGCCCTGTTGTCTCATCCGCTTCCTCACGATATGTGACATCAGGAATAAAATCAATAAGTTCAACTCTTCCTGACTTCTCTGCAAGAATGAGAGAGTTATACGGGTCGGTTTCATAGAGTTCTTCTCCCTTCTTGACAAGTTGCCCATTTTTCACTTTAAGGTCGGCACCATAAGGAACGGCATATTTTTTAGAAAGCTCACTTCGTTTCTCATCTTCAACTATAATATATCCTTGCTTTGACATCACACGCAGAACCTTTTCTACTCCTTCATCTGTTGCCTTTTCATACTCAATGTACTTTAGATTTACAAATTTAACCTTACCATCGTTTTTAGCGAAGATCTTTGACGATCTATATCCAGCACCCGCAACGCTACCACCTGTGTGGAAAGTTCTAAGCGTAAGCTGTGTTCCTGGCTCACCTATTGACTGGGCAGCGATTATCCCAACTGCTTCACCAACTTCCACCATTCTACCTGTAGCAAGATTTCTACCATAGCACTTTACACAAACGCCATATTTGGCTTCACATGTGAGGACAGAACGAACTTCAACTTCTTCTATTCCAGCTTCTTCAATTTTTTGAGCTAGATCTTCATCAATTTCTTGTCCTGCCTCAACAATTATTTCCCCAGTGACAGGATGATAGATATCATGCAAAGCAACCCTTCCGATAATTCTGTCTGCGAGTGTAACTCTAACTTCTTCACCACCTTCTTCTTTCAGGGCTGTGATAGTAATTCCCCTGACAGTTCCGCAGTCTTCCTCCGTTACGACAACATCTTGTGCGACATCAACCAAACGCCTTGTAAGATAACCTGCATCGGATGTTTTAAGAGCTGTATCTGCAAGACCTTTCCTTGCGCCGTGCGTTGAAAGGAAGTATTCCCATATTGAAAGACCTTCACGGAAATTTGAAAGAATTGGATGCTCAATCATCTCATAAGGTTGCCCAGTCATACCTTTTTGTGGCTTTTGCATTAAGCCACGCATTCCACCAAGTTGCCTTACCTGATCCTTTGATCCACGGGCACCCGAATCAAGCATGACAAAAAGTGGATTAAATCCCTGATTTACCTTGGAAAGTTTATCAAACAACGCCTTTGCAACTTTCTCTGTAGCTGCCGACCATTCATCAATAACTTTATTATACCTTTCTGTATCGGTAATCTCTCCCTCAAGATATTCATTATAATGAGCGTCAACTCGTTTCTGATATTCAGCAATTATAGCTTCTTTTTCTTCAGGGACTATCACATCAGGGACACCAATTGAAATTCCAGACTTTGTCGCATAGTAATATCCCATATCCTTCATCTCATCAAGGAATTCAGCTGTTCTAACATTTCCATACTTTTTGTAAATTTTCGCTATCAGATCCGTGAGTTTCTTCTTCGTCAAGACCTCATTGATAAATCCAATTTCCTTCGGGACAATCTGATTAAAAATAACTCTACCAGTTGTTGTCTCAACAATCTCATATTTTCCTGTCGTTTGATTTAACATTCTAACTTTGATCTTTGCATGTAGCCCAAGTTTACCGCTGTTATATGCAATTATTACTTCTTCAGGCGATGAGAAAAGTTTACCTTGACCTGGTTCCCCTTCTCTTTCTTTAGTCAGATAATAAAGTCCAAGAACGATATCTTGAGTTGCGATTGTAATTGGTTTGCCATCAGCAGGTTTGAGCAAATTATGGCTTGAGAGCATCAATATCCTTGCCTCAAGTTGAGCCTCATATGAAAGCGGGACATGAACCGCCATCTGGTCACCATCAAAGTCAGCATTGAAAGCTACACAAACGAGTGGATGCAACTGAATAGCTTTTGCATCTGTTAAAACAGGCTGAAATGCCTGTATCCCGAGCCGATGCAATGTCGGAGCACGGTTCAATAGGACAGGATGACTATCAACAATCTTTTCAAGTAATCCCCAAATGATAGGATCTTTCCTTTCAATTATCCTCTTCGCTGTGCGTGCTGCTTTTGCATAACCATACTCCATCAGCTTGCGAATCAAAAATGGTTTAAACAATTCAACAGCCATATCCTTCGGCAATCCACACTGATGAAGTTTTAACTCAGGTCCAACGACAATGACAGAACGACCTGAATAATCAACTCTTTTACCAAGCAAATTCTGTCTAAATCTACCTTGCTTGCCCTTTAGAATATCAGACAGGGATTTGAGAGGTCTATTTGTATCTGCTTTTACAGCGTTCACACGCCTTGAATTATCAAGCAGGGCATCAACTGCCTCCTGTAGCATTCTTTTTTCGTTTCTGAGGATTATCTCTGGCGCTTTTATCTCCTTTAATCTCTTCAATCTATTATTTCTGATTATAACCCTACGATAGAGATCGTTCAAATCGCTCGTAGCAAAGCGTCCACCCTCAAGAGGAACAAGCGGTCTCAGCTCTGGTGGGATAACAGGAATTATTGTTAAAACCATCCACTCAGGTCTGTTTATAAACTCCTCTTTACCCCTTATGACCTGCTTTTGATTAAACGCTTCAACTACTTTTAGTCGTTTCAAAATCTCATATTTTTTCTGTTCGGAGGACTCCTGAGCTAATTGCTCTTTTAATTCAATTGATAACTGTTCAATGTCAAGATTTTTCAAAAGATCTCTTATCGCTTCTCCACCCATCTTCGCAATAAACTTATCAGGATGATCATCAGGCAATTTATCGTTATCAGGGAACTTCTCAAGTATTTCTTGATATTGTTCCTCTGTTATAAGATCCTTTTCTTTCAAACCTGTTTTACCAGGTTTTATAACAACATACGACTCATAATAAACTATTTTCTCAAGATCTTTTGTTGACATTCCAAGCAATGAACCAATTTTGCTTGGGACAGACCTCAGATACCATATATGCACAACAGGCACAGCAAGCTCAATGTGCCCCATTCTTTCACGTCTCACGCTTCTTTGCGTAACCTCAACACCGCATCTATCACATACAACCCCCCGATATCTTATTCTTTTGTATTTTCCGCAATGACATTCCCAGTCTTTAACAGGTCCAAATATCTTCTCGCAGAAAAGTCCATCTCTTTCTGGTTTATATGTTCTGTAATTTATCGTTTCAGGCTTTGTAACCTCACCACGAGACCATTGAAGTATTGTGTCAGGGCTTGCAAGTTTAATTGAAACTTTTGTGATCTGCTTTTTCTTCAAAAGACCTTCTTTTAAAATTTGCAATTTTTCCATTTTTAAACCTCCTGAGAAAAATTTATTTTTATTCAATTCTCACATCAAGACCAAGTCCTTGAAGCTCACGAACCAGAACATTAAACGATTCGGGAATCCCTGGCTCAGGTAAATTATCACCTTTAACTATTGCTTCATAGGCTTTTGAACGACCCTGAATGTCGTCAGATTTGTAAGTTAACATTTCTTGTAGAGTGTAAGCTGCACCATAAGCCTCAAGAGCCCATACTTCCATTTCTCCAAGTCTTTGACCACCAAACTGAGCTTTTCCACCAAGCGGTTGCTGCGTGATAAGTGAATATGGACCGATTGATCTTGCGTGAATTTTATCTTCAACCATATGGATAAGTTTCATCATATAAATGTATCCAACGGTAACCTCTTGATCAAAAGGTTCTCCAGTTCTGCCATCATAGAGAATTGTTTTCCCTGTTTCAGGCAAGCCTGCTTTTTTGAGTTCTTCTTGGATGTCCTCCCATGTTGCACCGTCAAATATGGGGCTTGCATATTTGACGCCAAGTTTTTTCGCAGCCCACCCAAGAGCGGTCTCAAACAATTGCCCTAAATTCATTCTTGAAGGCACACCAAGCGGATTTAAAACGATATCAACTGGTGTCCCATCCGGAAGGAAAGGCATATCTTCAACGGGAGCAACTTTTGCTATAACACCTTTATTCCCGTGCCGACCCGCCATCTTATCCCCAACTTGTAATCTTCTCTTCTTTGCAACATAAACACGAGCAAGCTGGACAACACCAGGCTGAAGTTCATCAACCTGAACTTTATACTTTTCAATCTTCGCTTGCGTTTCAATATCTTGTAACTTCTTTAAATAATTTTCATATAACTGCTTTTTCAACATGTTCTTCTTTGAACTTTCAACCCACTCACCATCATAATCAAGGTCGTCAAGTTCGTCAATACGCGACTTGAAAACCTCCGGTCTTAAATTAACTCCGCTTCTTATAACAACTTCACCCTTTTTATTTCTTATCCCAAGTGATGTTTCATCTTCAAGCAACCGCCCAAGTTTTTCTGCTAATTTTTCTTTCGCCTCATCAATTAACTTCTTTCTTTTCTTTTCTATTCCGTCAATAAGTTTCTTTTCCTGCTTTTTTGATTCAGCATCCTTCTTTTTGCGCTGGAAAAGCTTCGTCGCAATCACAACACCCCTCAACCCCGGACTTGCCCTTAATGATGCATCTTTAACTTCCCCAGCCTTCTCTCCAAATATCGCTCTCAAAAGTTTTTCCTCAGGCGTTGGTTCAGTCTCCGCTTTCGGAGTTATTTTACCAATTAAGATATCGCCCTCCTTAACATATGTCCCAACTTTAACTATACCATTTTCATCAAGATCTTTTATAGCTTCCTCACTTACATTTGGAATTTCCCTGGTGAATTCTTCCTCGCCACGACGCGTATCGTGGACCGAAAGCTCAAATTCTTCTATATGAACTGATGTGAAAGCATCCTCAGCAACAAGTTTCTCGCTCACAATTATAGCGTCTTCAAAATTATAACCTCTCCATGGCATAAAAGCAACAAGTACATTCCTTCCAAGGGCAAGTTCACCATGGTCAATTGCAGGTCCGTCAGCAAGAACATCTCCAGCTTTAACCCTTTGTCCAACCCTGACAACTGGTTTCTGGTTTATACATGTATCCTGATTTGATCTTGAAAATTTTGTCAACTTATACTCAACTGTGTATTTATCATCAAAACTCAAAATTTCCTCAATACTTCCTTTCTTATGATCATACTCAACTATAATCTTAGTTGCATCAACATATTTAACTACGCCATCACCCTCTGCGACTATCATCATCCTTGAATCGCGAGCAACTTTATCCTCAAATCCAGTTCCAACAAGTGGTGCTTCGGGTCTTAGAAGTGGAACTGCTTGTCTTTGCATGTTTGAACCCATAAGGGCACGGTTTGCGTCATCATGCTCAAGAAATGGAATGAGGGAAGCAGACACACTAACTATCTGATTCGGCGAGATATCCATATACTGAACCTCATTGGGCGATACAACAACGAAATCTCCTCCTTTCCTTGCCTTGACCTTATCAACAAGAAATCTACCATTTGAATCAATTGGAGCGTTCGCCTGTGCGATTATGACTCTTTCCTCTTCGTCAGCCGTAAGATATTCAATTTCATCTGTAACACGACCATTTTTAACTTTTCTATATGGAGTTTCAATAAAACCAAACTCATTTATTCTGGCAAAAACAGCAAGCGAAGCAATCAAACCAATATTTGGACCCTCAGGTGTTTCAATAGGACATAGTCTCCCGTATTGAGTGTAATGAACATCACGGACCTCAATACCCGCTCTTTCTCTTGTCAATCCACCTGGACCAAGTGCGCTAACCCTTCTTTTATGCGTTATCTCGGCAAGCGGGTTTGTCTGATCCATAAATTGAGATAACTGGCTTGTGCCGAAAAATGCATTTAATGCGTTGGCTATAATCCTTGAATTGACAAGATCCTGAGGTGTAAGCTTATCAGTCTCCCTTAAATTTAATCTCTCCTTTATCGTGCGGGCCATCCTCGCAAACGCCGCATTCAATACCTGAACAAGTTGTTCAGCTACTGTCCTTACTCTGCGATTTCCAAGATGATCAACATCATCAATCCTTTCTTTACCACTTTGCAAATGAACAAGATATTTTATAATCGCAACAACATCTTCCTTAGTTAACGTTGTCTGATTTAACGGAACATTAAGGTTAAGTCGTGAATTGATCTTGTATCTTCCAACAACGCTTAAATCATAGCGTTTTGGATTAAAGAACCATTTCTCAATTATACTCTTTGCCGTTTCCATATCCTGAGCCTCTCCAAGTCGCAACTGCTTGTAAATATGTTCAATCGCTTCCTTTTCGCTCTTTATCGCATCTTTGTCCATTGTTTTTAAAATTATATCCTTAACATCCGAATCACCCTCTTTCCATACAAGCAAGGTTTTGATATTTGCAGAGTTAATCCTCTCAAGATCATCTACAGTTATTTCAGAATTTCTTGTAATAATTATCTCTCCTGTCTTTAAGTCAACAACATCAGATGCAACGATCCTGCCTATCAATTTCGCCTGTGTTGAACTATTAACAGGTATTTCCTCAACAAGTTCAAATAATTTCAATATATCTTCATCAGATGAATACCCAAGCGCCCTCAAAAGAGTTGTAACATAAAATTTCCTCTTTCTATCAATGTAAACATACATCATATCCATAACATCGGTTGTGAACTCAATCCATGAACCCTTCAAAGGAATTATTTGCGCTTGATATGTCTTTAACCCATTCGGGAAAACCGTTTCATCAAAGAAAACCCCCGGTGATCTTTGTAATTGATTTACGACAACCCTTTCGGCGCCATTTATAATGAATGTGCCTCTTTCAGTCATATAAGGCAAATTACCAAGGAAAACATCCTGTTCAATTGTCTCAACATAATCAGCATGACTTGGATCAAGTTTGGAAGAAAGGCGCAACTTAGCTTTCAATGGAACAGCATATGTTAAACCTCGCTCTTTACATTCTTCAATCGTGTATTTAGGTTTATCAATATAATACTCAATAAAATCAAGCACGAAAACTTCTTTTGAGTCAGTTACAGGGAAATTCGCTTTAAAAACCGCCTGTAAACCCTTATCTTCTCTCTTGCTGGGTGGAACATCTTCTTGAAGAAACTCTTTAAAAGATTTAAGCTGGATCTCAAGCAAATCAGGATAATCAAGCACAGGCTTAATTTTTCCAAATGAAATTCTCCCCGTTGCTGTTATTTCTCTTTTCTTTGCCAATTTTCCCTCACTCCTTAAAATTTTAAATTTTTGAAATTCTAAAAAAAGCAACAAGCCGATAACCCTAAAAGTTTATCACTTTTAGGTTGTTACCGGCTTGTGTTTGTTTTTAATTTGGTTTTCAAATTTAGTTTAAAAGAAAAATTTTATTTGATTTGAACTTGTGCTCCTGCCTCTTCAAGTTCTTTCTTAATCTTTTCAGCCTCTTCCTTTGAAATACCTTCTTTGATCGGCTTTGGTGCACTATCAACAAGGTCCTTTGCTTCCTTTAACCCAAGACCTGTTATCTGTCTGACGATCTTTATGACATTAAGTTTCTGTGCACCTGGATTAACAAGGATGACATCAAATTCGGTTTTCTCCTCAGCTGCTGGTTGTGCTGCTGCAGGTGCTGCACCAGGGACAGCTGCAACAACTGGCGCTGCAACAGCAGCTGCAGAAACACCAAATTTTTCCTCAAGGATCTTTTTTAACTCTACTGCTTCAAGAAGCGTAAGCTTCTCAATTCTTTCAACAATTTCTTCTACTATCTGTGATGGCATTTTTTTCTCCCTTAAAAATTTTGTTTTTAAAAATTCTTATGAACCTTTTTCTTCAAGTTTTTTCGCAATCGCATCAATTACAAGAACAAGTTCCGATAAAACCGCATTTAATGTCCAGACAATACCACTTGCTGGAGCTGCAATACTCCCGATTATTCCAGCAATGATATCTGACTTTGAAGGCAAATTTGCCAGTTCATCAAGTTTTGAACCGTCATATATCTGCCCCTCCACAAAAATAGCCTTAACAGCTGGCTTCTCAATCTTGCTTTTTACCTTTTTTATCAATCTGACCGGCGTAATCGGATCATCGTATCCAAATGCAACCGCTGTTGGTCCTTCAAGATACTTAAACAACCCATCATATCCTCCGACATTCTGCATCGCTATCTTTAAAAGCGTATTCTTCACAACCTTATAATCAACCTTAGCGCTTTTAAGTTCCTTTCTTAACTCATTTACCTCAGCTACTGTCATCTTGGTAAAATCGGTCAAAACAAGTCCTCTTGCACGCGAAATTTTTTCAGTTATCTCCTCAACAATTTTAGCTTTCTCCTCTCTTTTCATTTCAACCTCAAAAATTTTTTAAATTAGAAAATATCTCAAGCATAAATTAAAGAGTGCGTCTCTTTACGCCCAGAGATGTTGGCTTAGAAGCAACCCATTTATGATAAATTCATGAGAACTGAATTCTTATCCACTTTTATCCCTGGACCCATTGTGCTTGAAAGAGTGATGTTCTTTATGTACTGACCTTTAACAGAAGCTGGTCTCAACTTAACTATTGTTGAAAGAAGCGTCTTTATATTTTCAATTAACTTTTCATTTTCAAATGATACTTTCCCGACCGATACATGTATATTCCCGGCTTTGTCAACCCTGAATTCAACTCTTCCTGCCTTTGCTTCCTTAACAGCTTTAGCGACATCATTTGTAACAGTTCCGCTTTTCGGATTTGGCATCAACCCACGAGGTCCAAGGATTTTACCGAGTTTTCCGACCTCACCCATAACTTCAGGGGTTGCAATTATAACATCAACATCAGTCCATCCTTCCTTTATTTTATTTATATACTCATCAAATCCAACATAATCAGCACCTGCCTCAATTGCTTCCTTTTCCTTATCTGGCTGTTTCGTCAAAACAAGAACGCGAACCTTCTTCCCTGTCCCATAAGGAAGGACAACTGTTCCACGTACCATTTGATCAGCATGTCTTGGGTCAACCCCAAGGCGAACCGCAATATCAACTGTTTCATCAAATTTTGCTGTTGCTGTTTCCTTAACCTTTTGAACTGCCTCTTCAAGTGAATATGCTTTTGATTTATCAATCTTTTTTAATGCTTCAAGATACCTTTTGCTATGTTTTGCCATTTTCGCTCTTATAAATTAATTTTTTAATCAACAACTTCAATCCCCATGCTTTTAGCTGTACCTTCAATCATACGCATTGCAGCTTCAATATCGTCAGTGTTTAAATCAGGCATTTTCATTTGAGCAATTTCTCTTATCTGCTGACGCGTAACTTTACCAACCTTAACGCGCTTCGGTTCGGATGAGCCCTTCTCAATTCCAGCTGCCTTCTTTAAAAGCACCGACGCTGGCGGGGTCTTTACAACGAATGTGAACGATTTATCAGAGTAAATCGTAACTATAACAGGTAAAATCAAACCCATTTTATCCTGGGTTCGTGCGTTGAACTGTTTGCAAAATTCCATAATGTTAATGCCACGCTGACCAAGCGCAGGTCCAACTGGAGGCGCTGGTGTTGCTTGCCCCCCAGGTATCTGAAGCTTTACATATCCAACTACTTTCTTAGCCATTTCACTATAAAATTAATTTTTATTTTTCAATTTCAACCTGTGTAAAATCAAGTTCAACAGGTGTCTTGCGACCAAAGATATTGATCATAACTTTTAACTTCATCTTTTCAGAATTAACCTCTTGAACTACACCGCTGAAATCTGTAAACGGACCATCAATCACTTTAACTGAATCACCAACTCTGAATGGAACATCAATTCTTTCTAACTCAGCTCCTTCAGGTTTACCTATGAACCTTTCAACCTCATCTTCCCTCAAAGGCACTGGATTCCCCTTAGGACCAACGAAACTTACAACAGATGGAACAGCACGAATGAAATTTTTAACTTCATCATCCATCTCTGCTTCAATGAGTATATAACCTGGAAAAAACGCTTTAACACGAGATTTTTTTCTCCCTTCCCTTACAACCGTTACTTTTTCAGTTGGGACAAGAACATTAAAGATTTTGTCTTTAAACTTTCCCTCAGCAATCTCATTTTCTATAAACTTCTTAACGCGATTCTCATGCCCCGAATATGTTCTCACCGCATACCATCTTCTTGCCATGGACCCATCAAAATATAACTTTTAAAATCTCAGTAACTATGATATCAATTACCCAGATGATAACAGTAAAAATCAAACAAGCAACTAAAACAACCTTTGTTGATTCAATTAGCTCATCTTGCTTTTGCCAGGTGACTTTTTGCATCTCTTTGTAAATATCAGTGAAAAAATTAATTATTTTCTCTCGCATCAGGTTAAAAGCAGATAATTTTTAAATAAAAAATTAGCACGTCCGGAGGGACTCGAACCCCCAACCTGCGGTTTTGGAGACCGCTGCTCTACCAGTTGAGCTACGGACGTGTCCCATTAGCGTGTTTCCTTGTGAATAGTGTGTTTATTGCAGAATTTGCAATATTTTTTATATTCTACCCTTTCTGGGTGTTTTCTACGATTTTTCGTAGTCGTATAATTTCTACGCTTACAAACCGTACACTCAAGCGTGATAATCTCTCTCCCTTCAGATTTAGCCATCTAAATATAACATTTATTTTGATATTTTCAAATCTGGAGCTCGCGACCGGGATTGAACCGGTGACCTCGTCCTTACCAAGGACGCGCTCTACCAACTGAGCTACGCGAGCGTTCTTGAGCGGGCGACGGGACTCGAACCCGCGACCACCAGCTTGGAAGGCTGGCGCTCTACCATCTGAGCTACACCCGCTCTAAATCTGTGGGTGGGGAGGGATTCGAACCCCCTCAGGCTTCACGCCACTGGGTTTACAGCCCAGCCCGGCTCTCCAACTCCGGCGCCCACCCACTCAAAACTGAGCTGGCGCGGGGATTTGAACCCCGGACCTGCTGATTACAAGTCAGCTGCTCTACCAACTGAGCTACGCCAGCCTATTATAAAAGAACTATGACTAACCTCAGAGCAGACATAAATATAATCATTCATTTTTAAAAATGCAAGAATTTCTCAATTCCAACTAAATCATCCACCCGAACTTGGACCATACCTTAACATCCTTATCTTCAACTCCTTAATTATAGCTGTATATTCCCTCAAATAATCTTCAGGTGGCGAAAACTTAACCCAATTACCCGATCCCATTTTCACCTGGAACTCAAACTGAAAAACTGTATTGTAAACCTGATATGTCCTAAAGTAAAAACTACTTCTGCCACGCGGAACAATATGAATAAGCACCCTATCCCTAAATAAAGCATCAACAGTATCTTCACCAAACGAAAGCTGCCCATCGCGAACCCTCCAGTATGTCTGTATAACATAATAATCCCGCATCGGATCAACTATCTCAAGTGTATATTCATATAACTGCAAAATAAATGTCGTTTCGTTGATGATATAATTTTTATCCGTATTAAAAGAAACCTCATACGAAACGACACCCTTATTGCTTATGAAATTACCACCTTTACACGAAAACATCATAAAGCACATAAAACCTATTAATAACCTTCCAAAAATATGTGCACTTTGTAGGCAATACATAACTTACCTCCTTAAAAATTTTTCTCACTGCGTAACCGGCGATGATCCAGTATCCTGTGATTCGCCTGCGCTCAACCCCCACACAAGCGTATAAGTCCCAATGACAAGTAAACCAAGGACAATGATAAAAAACAAATTTGTAAGCGCGGAACCCCTACTTGGTAAAACCTTACTTACAAACTCTTTGTCTATCTTCTTTACCTCCTCCTCAATGTTTTCGTATGTCCAGGTTATCTCAACAGTATGAAACCTTCTTTTCGGTCTATCAAAACACTCAAATGTTCCATAAAGCATGACATTGTTCGTATCATTTCCCTGATTTACAAAATTTCCAAAGAAAAGATAATCAACCCCAAGCATATGCGAAAGAAGTACAACCTCATTTTCAGAAGGCAAAGATAAAATAGCGTTAATTTTTTCACTCCCAACAAGAGCAATTGCTTCCTCCGGAGGAACTATTTCAACCGATGGTTTTCGTGCAAGTAAATATAAGACATTATTAGTTATGTCCCTTTGCACCTTCTTTCCAACCCCCTCAAACTTGAATCCAATAAACCCAACTTTGATTTTATCCCGCTGTGCAAAAACCACTGTGGGATAAAAATCGTAAACAACAAGCGATAAGATCGTGAAAATAACAACAAACTTCTTTATAAAAAATCTCATGTTTTGAATAATTTAAGTTTTTAAAACAGCTCTTCCAACAAAATTTTTAACTACCTCGGCAAATTTTTCAACAGCATAATCAACATCATCAATTGTATTCCATCGTCCAAAAGAAAATCTAACTGTGGCAAGAGATGTTTTTTCATCCCTTCCAAGTGCAAGTATAACATGAGACGGTTTCAAACTCCCAGAAGTGCAAGCGGAACCATTTGAAACCGCAACGCCTCTCAAGTCAAGTCCATATATCAATGCTTCTGCGTCTATATCAATTTTACCTGAATTTATTGAAAAATTCAAGATATAAGGTATCGTTTTATCATATGGACTGTTCAAAATTAAAATATCGCCAAACTCCGCAAAGAGATCATTTATTTTTTCAATCATACGCTTTCTTAATGAGCCCACATGTTCATAATCTTGCTTCATTCTCTCAGCGCAGAGTTCAACCGCTTTAGCAAATCCAACTATCAATGGAACGCTCTCCGTCCCCGCTCTTCTGCCTGCCTCCTGCGAACCCCCGTGATGAAATTTCTCAATCTCAACCCCATTCCTTACATAAAGAAAACCTATCCCCTTAGGTCCGTAAATTTTATGAGCCGAAGCCGAAATTAAATCAACTTTCAAGTCCTTAACATCAACCTCAATCTTACCAAAAGATTGAACTGCATCTGTATGAAATGGTATACCATGTTCCATTGCTATCATACCTATTTCCTGAATCGGTTGTATCGTTCCAATTTCATTATTCACGTGCATCACGCTTATAAGACAAGTCTTGGAAGTTATCGCTTTTCTCACATCATCGGGATCAACAACCCCATCTGAACCAACTTTTAAAAATGTGACCTCAAACCCATTTTTTTGTAGATAAAGACAAGAATCAAGCACAGCATGGTGTTCAATTTTAGTTGTTATTATGTGGTTTTTACCTTTCCTAAGACCAGAAAGCGCCACCCCAAAGATTGCAAAATTATCAGATTCCGTCCCCCCACTTGTGAAAATTATCTCAGATGGATCAGCATTTATAAAATTTGCGATTTTATATCTTGCCTCTTCTATTGCAACCTTCGCTTCCCTGCCAAACCAGTGAACAGAAGATGGATTCCCAAAAATTTCAGTAAAATATGGCATCATCGCTTCAACAACAGCAGGGTCAACGGGTGTCGTAGCACTGTTGTCAAGATAAACCCTTCGCATGTTTAAATTTTAATTTGTTTCGGTTTAGCGATTAAAACTTAACACTTATTCCAAATGTAGGAAGGATCGGCAACATTGTTATAGCCCTTCGTTTTATCTGTCCATTTGAGATGCTGAAATCGTAAGCCACAACATTTTTCCTGTTGTAAACATTCACAACATCAAGGTAAAAACTCCAATTAGCGCCCCAGAACCTTGCATTATATATAATTCTTATGTCAAGACGATGATATGGTGGTTTCCTCGCATTTAAAAAATTAGCCAATCCTCCAAAGTCAAGATCAAGTAAAACTTTATCTCTCACAGTCATTATCTTAACAACTGTATCACTCACAAAAATCCTTGGCTTTACACCAATTGGCTCTGTATATGGATAATTCGTCCCATACATCCATGTTATGCCCATATCAAATTTCTTGCTTATCTTCCAGTTCAATACAATGTTAAATGTATGCCTCTGGTCAAAAATAAAGGGCAACTCAACATTGTAAATTTTTCTCCTCGCAACCGAGAAAGAATAGGAAAGCCATCCATAAATTTTGCTATTTCTCGTCTCCCTTTTCTCAATATAAATTTCAAAACCATAAGCCTCTCCATCGCCCTTATTTACAGGGATTGGCGTAACCGAATCGCTCACGGTTATCCGATATGGCTGACTCCAGCCATTAATATCTGTCGGAGGATAATCAGGTATTCTATCCGCAACCCACCTTGTCCCATTTACACGCTTTCTCACAATAAGATCATCAAAGTTCTTGTAATAACCCTCAACCCTTGCCAAAATATCCGGTGCAAGCCATCTTTCAAAACCAAGAATATAATGCGTTGCCTTCTCTGCGTTTAAATTTTCAACCTGGGTGAAATCAAAAAATGTATTTTGATCATAAATTTTTTCATATCCTGGCGATTGATAATACCATCCATAGGCAAACCTCAAACTTGTAAGCGCATCAATGTTGTAAAGAAAATTAAATCTCGGTGAAAAATAACCTCTCTTCACAATCCCGTAATAATCAAATCTCACTCCAGGTTGCACAGTAAATTTATGCCCCAATCTCAACTTATCTTGAACATAAAAATAAGAACGATTATATCTCTCAGCATACTTAAAAATCTCGGGGGCTGAGAAAAAACCAAGCGATAGAAGAAACATCCTCAAAGACTCATCCATCTTCAAAACATATTTTAACTCCGAAATAACATAGTTATTCCCGATACCAAACTCAAGAAGATTTCGTCCGAATTCATAACTAACATCAACTGATGTTGAAAATTTTTGTATTGAATAATTTGACCATGTTTCTATCTTAAAAAATGTTGCGTCATCTGAAACAACCTTCTTATCAAAATCATAAGATGGATCAAGCAGTTCACCGCCAAATTTACTCTCCCCTGAGTTTTTATACCACGACGACAAAAATTTAATAACAAAATTTTTAGATGGAGAATACCTCCAGGAAAAAGCGAATGTATTGTTATAAGATAAATCATTTACCGCAACGCTATCTGGTCTATTAAAATTTTCGCCAGTTATGATATTCATCGCATCTCTGCTGTGAATCAAAAAAAGATCCACTTTACTTTTGTTAAACGGTTGGAAGGTTAATTTGCTCTGAAAATCGTAAAAATTTGGAAATGCAACATCACCGCTGACGAGCCCCGTCTTCTCCGCTATTGGACCAAGTATCAAATCATAATATGTTCTTCTAGTTGAAAATATCCACGAGCCATTTAGTGGCAACTTCCCCTCAAAAATCAAATTTGCATTTGTGAAATTTACATTTATCATGCTTGAAAAGAGTTTATCTCTGTTTCCATCACGACTTGAAACATCAAGGACAGCGGATAATCTATCCCCGTATTTTGCTGGGAATCCACCAGCCATGAAATTAAAATCACTGACAAGATCGGGGTTAAACATACTCACAAAACCATAAAGGCGATACGGATTGTAAATCTCAACCCCATCTATAATTATCAAATTTTCATCTGGGGAACCACCACGAACAACAAAGCGCGTGGCAAAATCAGAAGGCGATAAAACTCCGGGCAAAGTTCTTAACATCCTAAAAACATCTTCACCAAAACCAGCACTTATCTTAACATCTTTTGGTTTAACTTCTATAACGCTTGGTCTTACATCAACAGCACGGCGAGTTTTATAATCTGCAAGCACCTCAACCTCACCAATTTCTATATAATTCTGTTCTAAACGAAACTCAACGAAAACAGCCCCAGTTTTTACATCAACCTCTTTCTTGCTACTTTGGTAGCCAACAGCTCTTGCTTCAACAATGTAAATCCCGGGTCTGACTCTGATCTCAAACTCTCCTCTTAAATCAGTTGATGCCCCAAGCGTCGTCCCAACAATCACTACATTCACATTTGGAATCGGTTCACCAGTTTCAGAATCTATAACTTTTCCTTTTATCCTTGCATCTTGGGCTGATGAAAATGAAAATAAAATTAACATTATCCCCAATAACCAGGTATAACGGTTCCACATTTATAACACTTCCCATTGTCAATTTTATTTTTTAAAACCCTGAAGCCAAACCTTTCAATGAGCAAAGCCCCACAATTGAAGCAATATGTGTTCTCATACCTATCAACATAACCTGGTATGTTCCCTGCATAGACAAACCTCAATCCTTCTTCATAACCTATCTCAACCGCTTTTATCAACTGTTCTGGTCTTGTATTATCCGGATCCGTCATTTTATAATCCTTATGAAAAGCAGTTACATGCCATGGAATGTTTGGAGAAACACTTGCTATAAACCTCGCAATATCTCTCAATTCATCCTCGGAATCGTTAAATCCAGGGACAACAAGCGTAACTATCTCAACCCAGAAACCTTTTTCAACAAGCATTTTAATTGTATCAAGAACAACATTTAACCTTCCGCCAAGTTTTCTATAATTCAAATCGTTGAATGTCTTTAAATCAACTTTATAAAAATCAACATATGGTCTGAGGTAATCCAGAACCTCAGGCGTTGCGTTTCCATTTGACACATAAGCTCCGCGAATTCCATATTGACTTGCAATTTTAAAAATCCCAACAGACCATTCTGATGTGATCAGCGGTTCATTATATGTGCTTGTTATAATTTTGCTTTTGTATTTAAGAGCGATATCAACTATTTCCTCGGGGGTGATAAAATCTGGCATCGTTCCAGCAACAGGATCTCTTAACGCTTGAGATGTTACCCAGTTTTGGCAATAATCACAGTGAAAATCGCAACCAAGCATGCCGAAGCTTAAAGTGTAACTTCCAGGATAAACATGGAAAAACGGCTTTTTCTCAATCGGGTCAAGCGCAAGTGAAGTCACATATCCCCATGGAACATAAAGCTTTCCCCCAACATTAAATCTAACTCTACAAACGCCACTTTTCCCATCGGAAATTTTACACCTATGCCCGCAGGCGAAACATTCAATCCGCTTCTCTTCAATTTTTCTGTAAAGTTCCCCAACCCTTGAATTTCGCATCAAAACATTTTTCAGCGTTTGAACCTCGCTGAACATAAAAAACCTCACTTTTTCTTTTACGCTTTCATTAATTCCAACATATTTGAGACAATTCTGGTTTCAATCAGAAAGAGCAGATATTATAGCTTTGCAAAATGCTGGAAGGTCATCCGGAACTCTTGAACTTACTAAATTTCCATCAACCACAACTTCACTGTCAACATATTCTGCACCCGCATTTACAAGGTCATCCTTTATTGAGAAAAATCCTGTGACCTTTTTACCCCGCAAAATTCCAGCAGAAATTGGAACCCATCCAGCATGGCAAATGAAAGCAACAATTTTGCCCGACTCATAAAATTTTTTTGTCAATTCAACGGCAATTTTATTCCTTCGTATTCTATCCGGCGCATATCCACCAGGTATCACAATAGCATCAAAATTCTCAACACTTATCTCATCAAAACTGATATCTGCTTTTATAGGATAACCATTTTTCCCTCTAAAAACTTTCACCTCTGGACCTGCAACTTTAACCTCAGCTCCTTCTTCAATTAATCTGTATCTCGGATAAAGAAGTTCAATTTCCTCAACATAGTCCTCAACTAAAACGACAATCTTTTTGCCTTTTAACTTCATATCGCACTGAAATGTTTGTTTTTGATAAACTCACGCTTTCTTCTCATTTTTACTTCACATCTAAAAAGATAAAATTGAAAAATCATTTTTTCAATGTTTGACGGGTTGCCGATTTGTAAAATTTTCTTTTTCTTTTTAACTTTGGTTTGAAAAGCACATAAGTTTTAAACAAAAATTAAATTTAAAAATGCCATCCAAGTTAATTTTTGAACTAAGTCGCCCAGGAAGAAGAGGTTATTCCCTCCCTAAAAACGATGTTCCAGAAAAACACATTGAAGATCTAATTCCACAAAAATTCTTACGCTCATCCCCACCTCAACTGCCTGAAATCAGCGAAAATGAGGTCATAAGACATTACATACGACTTTCTACGATGAATTACCATGTTGACAAAGGTTTTTATCCGCTCGGTTCATGCACCATGAAATACAATCCCAAGATAAACGAAACCACCGCATCTTTGCCGGGCTTCAAAGATATTCATCCGCACATGGATGATGAGCTTGTCCAAGGGGCGCTTCAAATCATGTATGAACTTTCTGAAATGCTTGCTGAAATAACTGGAATGAAAGCTGTCTCACTTCAACCAGCTGCAGGAGCCCACGGTGAATTAACCGGAATTTTGATGATAAGAGCATATCACGAGAAACTCGGAAACCCAAGAAAAAAAATTCTTGTCCCCGACTCCGCACATGGAACAAACCCAGCCAGCGTTACGATATCCGGATACACCGCCGTGAGTGTCAAGTCAAATGAATATGGAACCATTGACCTTGATGATTTAAAATCAAAGCTTGATGAAGATGTTGCTGGAATAATGCTCACCAATCCGAACACGCTTGGAATATTTGAAAAAGATATCCTTAAAATTGAAAAATTAATACACGATGCTGGTGCCCTAATGTATATGGATGGTGCAAATCTCAATGCACTCGTTGGAATAACAAGACCTGGAGATATGGGTTTTGATGTTGTTCATTTAAATCTACACAAAACATTTTCAACCCCACATGGTGGCGGAGGTCCAGGTTCAGGTCCGGTCGCCGTGAGCGAAAAACTCTTGCCATTTCTACCCGTCCCAAGAATAGAGAAAAAAGATGGAAAATTTATTTTGAACTATAACTATCCAGATTCAATCGGAAAAATTCACACATTTTTTGGAAACTTCGGAATGATGATCCGTGCCTATACTTATATCAGAATGCTTGGAAGCAAAGGTCTAAGAGAGGTAAGTGAAAACGCAATCATAAACGCAAACTATCTCTTGAGCAGAATAAAGGATTACTTTGATAGACCTTATCTTGGAAAACCACTTCATGAATTTGTCGTCTCAGGAAGCAGATACAAATTTGAATACAATGTCCGCACACTTGATATAGCAAAGCGATTGCTTGATTACGGATTCCATGCACCAACTATTTACTTTCCACTGATTGTCTCTGAAGCGTTGATGATTGAACCGACTGAAACCGAAACAAAAGAAACACTTGATGCATTTGCAGATGCTTTGATAAAAATTATTGAAGAAATAAAAACAAATCCAGATGTTGTCCGCACGGCTCCACATTCCACACCTGTTAAACGACTTGACGACGCTTACGCCTCAAAAAATGTAAATGTATGCTTTAAAGAATAAAACTCTCTATCCCCTCACTAAGTTTTTCAACTCACCCCCTTTGATTCCCCCTCTCTAAACTTTAGACAGGAGAATAGGGGGTGAGTCAATTTCTTTACCCCTTTACAATTTTAGAGAGAGGGTTAGTGAGCGAGAAGCAATTTCAAAAAGTCATTTTCAACTCACCCCCTTTAATTCCCCTCCCGAAGGTCCTAAGGACCCCTTTGGGGGATCGTCCCTAAGGTCCAAAGGTCCTATGGACTCCTTAGGAGACCCTCCAAGGGAGTCCTTTCGGACCTTAGGGGGACTCCTTTGGAGCTTCGCCGACTCTCTAAATTTTAGAGAGGG